>NZ_JABXGF010000080.1:0-10246 GCF_025407985.1 Curtobacterium sp. C2H10
GGCTCGGCGGGTTCGCCGGCTCGGCGGCTCGCCGGCTCGGCGGCTCGGCGGGCTCGCCGGGCTCGCCGGCTCGCGAGCGGGCGATGTACACACCCCTCACGCCCGGCATGCGGCATGTTCCGCTCGCTCGCCGAGCCGCACGCGGCGTGTCCCGCCCGCTCGGCATTCCGGCCTGCCGCCGGCGCCAGCCGGCAGCGCCGAGGTCGCGCGAAGTGCCGCTCCCAGCGCTACCGGCCGGCCGTTCGTGCGACCTCGGCGACATGCACGCGGCGCGTCGTACGACCTCGGCACCCTGGAGGCGCGGCGCCAGTCCGCACCGCATCCCGCGGTGGAGCTCCGGTCACGTCCACCGCACGCGGGCCCACTTCGTGCGCGGGGCTGGCGCCCGGGGCCGAGGTCGCACGAAGTGCCGCTCCGAGCGCTACCGACCGGCCGTTCGTGCGACCTCGGCGACACGCACGCGGCGTGTCGTGCGACCTCGGCGAACGAACCCGGGGCGAACGACCCCGCGCGACCACGGGCGACCACGGGCGCCCGACCGCACGGCAGCCAGGTGGGCGCCGCGACCCGCCTACGAGTTCGCCGCCGCCTCGGCGTCCGCGCGCAACCGCATCCGCTGCGCGTCGATGTCCACGAGCTGCCGCTGGATCTCCGCCCGCCGATCGGCCTGCTCGTTCGGGTCCGCGCGCTGCAACTGCCCGAGCAGCGATGCCTTCCGCGCGAGCAGGTCCCGCTCCACCAGCGCGACGACGATGCTCCGCGCGTAGATGGCCAGGTCCTCGTCGGTGCGGGCCGGGATCGGTGCGAGCGCGAGCTCCTGCACGAGGCCACGGAACGGCCCCGGCACGTCCTGCAGCAACCGTTCGAGCCAGTCCCCCGCGCCGATCGCGTCGACGTTCGCCACGACGGCGTCCCGCACGACGGACAGCATCGGCGCCGAGAAGGTCGCGGCCGCCGCCAACCCGAGGAGCGGCGCGCCGACGTGCCCGGGCTGCTGCACCATCGCCATCACGGCGTCGCGCTCCATGCGGGTGATCGGGTCGCTCGGCAGGAGTCGGAGCCCGGCCACGGGCTCGTCCGGGACGGCGACCGCCTCGCCACCGGAGCCGGCGTGCGTGGCTGGAGCCGCGCCTCCTGAGCGGTGGTCGGTCGTCGACGCGCCCGCGCGCTGCCGGGCGTTCTCGACCGCGCGACGCACCTCGGGGATGTCGAGGCCGAGCCACTTGGCGGTCTCGCGCGTGTACGCCGTCGCGAGCGTCCGGTCGCGGATGCCCGCGACGACCGGTGCGGCGTCGCGGAGGCCGGCGACGCGCCCCTCGGCCGTCTCGATGTCGTGCGCCGCGAGCCGACGACGGATGATGAACTCGAACATCGGACGCTTCGTCTCGATGAGGCGCGTGACCGCGGCGTCACCCCGCGCCAGCCGGAGGTCGCACGGGTCGAGCCCGCCCGGCGCGACCGCGACGTAGGTCTGCGAGGCGAAGCGGCTCTCTTCCGCGAACGCCCGCGAGGCAGCGCGCTGCCCGGCCTCGTCCGGGTCGAACGTGAAGACGATGTTGCCGAGCTGCGAGAGGTCGCGGCTGGCCGAGTCGCCGAGCATCGGCCGGAGCACCTTGATGTGGTCGACGCCGAACGACGTGCCACAGGTGGCGACCGCGGTGGTGATGCCGGCGAGGTGGCACGCCATGACGTCGGTGTACCCCTCGACGATCACGACCTGCTTCTGCTTCGAGATGTCCCGCCGGGCGAGGTCGAGCCCGTAGAGCACCTGGCTCTTGTGGTAGATCGGGGTCTCGGGCGTGTTGAGGTACTTGGGGCCCTTGTCGTCCTCGAGCAGCCGCCGCGCACCGAAGCCGATCGTCGCCCCGGTGACGTCGCGGATCGGCCACATGAGGCGCCCGCGGAACCGGTCGTACGGCGACCGATCGCCCTGGCTGACGAGTCCGGCGGAGACGATCTCCTCGAGCGAGAACCCACGACCGCGCAGGTGGTCCCGCAGTGCGTCGTACGACTTCGGGGCGAAGCCGACGCCGAAGTGCTGCGCCGCCGCGGGGTCGAATCCGCGCTCACCGAGGAACTGCCGGGCCGGCTCGGCCGCCGCCGTCGTGAGCTGCGCGGTGTAGAACTGCTGCGCCGCCTCGTTCGCGGCGATGAGCCGCGCGCGGGCGTTGTAGTCGGTGCGGGGGCCGTCGCCCTCTTCGTAGTGGAGCGTGAAGCCGATCTTCGCGGCCATCCGCTCGACGGCTTCCTGGAAGGTCGTGTGGTCCTGCTTGATGACGAAGTCGAAGACGTCGCCGTCCTCGCCGCAGCCGAAGCAGTGGTACCGCCCGACCTGGGGACGGACGTGGAACGACGGGGAGCGTTCGTCGTGGAAGGGGCAGAGGCCCTTCAACGAGCCCACCCCGGCGGACTTCAGGGTCACGTAGTCGCCGACGACGTCGGCGATGTTGACACGCGAGCGGACCTCGTCGATGTCGTTCCGCGCGATCCTCCCAGCCACCCCTCGATCCTAGTTCGTGCGACCGACGTCGGCCGACCGTCACGAGACCTGTGGACAACGGCCAGGAGGCGCGGCTCGGCCCCGCCCCGCCGGCGCCGCCCCGCCGCGGGTCGCGGCCAGGGCGCAGCGCACGTGACCCGGGCCCGACCGTCAGACCGGGATGTGCACCGTCTCGCGGTCCCCGACCACGAGCCGCTTGTGCCACGCCAGCGCACCCTGGTCGGTCAGGCTCGCCACCTGGTCGACCACGGCCCGCAACCGCCCGGCGTCGTCGGACGCAGCACGCCAGTCCGCCGCGAAGCCCGGCTCGAGGTCGGCGCTGCCGCTCGCCGCGAGGGCGTCGAGGAGCTCGGTCAGGATCCGCCGCTGGTCCTCGTACACGGGCTGTCGATCGCCCTGCGTCATGACGAACGCCGCGACGATGCCCTTCAGCACCGCGATCTCGCCGATGATCTCGGGCGGGGTCACGACCGATGCCGCGAAGCGCACGAGGGAGCCCGAGGCGTAGGACTCCCGCGTCGCCGCGGTCGCCGTCCGCGCGAACCGACCGATCAGCTGCGAGGTGAGGTTCTTCAGCCGCGCCAGGTCTCGTCGCGACCCGTCGTAGGAGGTCATCCACAGCGGCAACGAGCGGAGCCGGTCGAACGCCTCGAGCAGCTCGTCGCGGCTGAGGTCCGAGCCGACCCAGGCGTGCATGGCCGACACGATGTCGTTCTCACCGACCCGGTCGCCCAGGGCAGCGACGTCGATGAACCCCGCGACGACGGCGTCCTCGAAGTCGTGCACCGAGTACGCGATGTCGTCCGACAGGTCCATGACCTGCGCCTCGATGCAGCGCTGCCGACGGGGAGCACCGGCACGGAGCCACTCGAACGCGTCGTGGTCGTCGTCGTAGAAGCCGAACTTGGTGCGGCCGGACGACGCCTCGGACACGCCCTGGGCCGCCGGCCACGGGTACTTGCAGCTGGCGTCGAGCGATGCCCGCGTGAGGTTCAGCCCGTACGGACGGTGGTCCTCGGGCTCGGCGCCGTACACCTTCGGCTCGAGCCGGGTGAGGAGCCGCAGCGTCTGCGCGTTCCCCTCGAACCCGCCGATGCCCGCTGCCCACGCGTTCACGGCCGTCTCGCCGTTGTGGCCGAACGGCGGGTGCCCGATGTCGTGCGCGAGGCAGGCGGTGTCCACGACGTCGGGGTCGAGACCGAGCGAGTCGGCGAGCTCGCGGCCGACCTGGGCGACCTCGAGCGAGTGCGTCAGGCGGTTCCGGGCGAAGTCGAGCCCGGTCGTCGGACTGAGCACCTGGGTCTTCGCGGCGAGCCGTCGCAGCGCGCTCGAGTGCAGGAGCCGGGCGCGGTCACGGGCGAAGTCCGACCGACGGTTGCCGTGGGTCTCGGGCAGCCAGCGTTCGGCGTCGGCCGGCCCGTACGAACTCGTGGCGCTCATCCGCCGCTGTGGTGCAGCTCGGCGGCGGCGAGGACCTTGCGGAACTCGCTGTCGACGTCGCGCGACTCGAGCCAGCGGTCGGGCAGGGCGGTGCGCTTCGGGTGGCCCGCACGACCTCGGGGCCCCTCGGCGTCGGCACCGGGGTAGGGAGCGCCGTGGTCGAGCTGCCCGAGCAGGTCGTCGATCTCCTGCAGGCTGGACGCCATCGCGAGCCCGGACCGGACATCGCCACCGATCGGGTACCCCTTGAAGTACCAGGCGACGTGCTTCCGGACGTCGCGGCAGCCGTGCTCCTCGCTGCCGAAGAACTCGACGAGCAGTTCGGCGTGCCGCTTGAACGCCACCGCCACCTCGCCGAGGGACGGCATGTAGCGCAGCCCCTCGCCGCGGAACGCCGCCGCGAGGTCGCCGAACAGCCACGGCCGACCCAAGCACCCGCGCCCGACGACGACGCCGTCCGCCCCGGTCTCGTCGATCATGCGGAGCGCGTCGGCAGCGGACCAGATGTCGCCGTTGCCGAGCACCGGGATGTCGGTGATGGTCTCCTTCAGCGTCGCGATCGCCGACCAGTCCGCATGGCCCGAGTAGTGCTCGTTGGCGGTGCGGGCGTGCAGGGAGACGGCCGCGACGCCGGCGTCCCGCGCGATGCGGGCGGCGTCGAGGTACGTGAGGTGGTCGCCGTCGATGCCCTTGCGCATCTTCACGGTGACGGGGACGTCCCCGGCGGCCCGGACGGTCTTCGTGACGAGTTCCTTGAAGAGGTCGAGCTTCCAGGGCAGGGCCGCTCCGCCGCCCTTGCGCGTGACCTTCGGCACGGGGCACCCGAAGTTGAGGTCGATGTGGTCGGCGCGGTCCTCGCCCACGAGGATCGTCGCCGCCTCGGCCACCGTGTTCGGCTCGACGCCGTACAGCTGGATCGACCGCGGGGTCTCGGACTCGTGGTGCTGGATGAGCTGCATCGACACGGGAGTGCGTTCGACGAGCGCGCGCGAGGTGATCATCTCGCACACGTACAAGCCGGCGCCGTACTCGCGGCAGAGCCGTCGGTAGGCCATGTTCGTGATGCCCGCCATCGGCGCGAGCACCACCGGCACGTCGACCTCGATAGGGCCGATGCGCAGGGGCTTCGCCGGACGGGTCGCCGTCCCGGGTGCGTCAGTGATCGTCATACGTCTCCCATCCTCCCACGTCGGTGCGCGCCGGTAGCGTTCTCCACATGACGACCGACGCCATCACCAGGTTCGACGCCGACGCACGGGCCCGGGGGCTCCGGGTCGACGTGGTCGAACGACCCGCCGCGGACTCCCTGCACGGGGCAGCCGCACTGCTCGGCATCGAGCCCGGCGACATCTTGAAGACCCTCGTCGTGAAGCGGCACGACGGCGGCTTCCTGCTCGCCCTCGTGCCCGGCGGCCGCGCCATCGCCTGGAAGAAGCTCCGCACCGTCGTCGGCGTCAACAAGCTCTCGATGCCCGACGCCGCCACCGCGCTCGAGGCCTCGGGCTACGAACGCGGCACCATCACGCCCATCGGCGCGACGGGCGACCTGCCGGTCTACGCCGACGAACGGATCCTCGGACGCCGGGTCGCCCTCGGCGCCGGTCGGCACGGCGCGAGCGCCTTCGTCGACGCCGACGACCTGGTCGCGGCCTACGGCGCGACGGTCGCCGACATCACCGACGAGGAACCCGTCCGCTAGCACCCGCTCAGTCGGGGACCTCGGTCCAGACGCCCTCGGCGCCGGGCACGAAGCACGAGTCGCCCTCGCAGACCGGCGCACCGCCGGACGTGACGAGCGTGAGCAGGGCGGGTCGCGCCTCCTGGCCGTCGGACTGGAGGCGCGGCTCGGCCGAGCCGTCGACGCGGACGTCCGTCATCGGGTCGCCTCCGCGTCTGCTGCCGCGTCCTCGGCGGACCGCTGCTCGGCCTCGGCGACGTCCGACGGGGTCGTCCCGCGGAGGGCGACGACCTGCGTCAGCACCTGCTCGAACGCAGCCGGGTCCTGCGCGCCGGAGACGCCGTACTTGCCGTCGATGACGAAGAACGGGACGCCGTTGATGCCGTACGCCTGCGCCTGCGCCTGGTCGGCGCGGACGGCCGCGAGCTGCGAGTCGTCGCGGAGCGTGGCGCGGACCTCGTCCGGGTCGAGACCGACCTCGGCCGCGAGGGACGCCAGCGACTCGTCCTGACCGACGTGCTCACCGCGCTCGAAGTAGGCGGCGAAGAGGCGCTCGACCATCTCGAGCTGCTTGCCCTGCTCCTTGGCCAGGTGGATGACCTGGTGCGCCTTCACCGTGTTGGTGTGGTGCATCGACTCGAAGTCGTAGTCGAGGCCCACGCTCGCGGCGATGCCGGAGACCTGGTCGAGCATCTGCTGCGCCTGCTCGACGGGCATGCCCTTGTGGCCGGAGAGGAACTCGGCCTCGGTGCCCTCGAAGTCCACGGGGGTGTCGGGGCTGAGCTCGAAGGAGTGGTACTCGACCTCGACCGGGGCGCCGTCCGGGGTCGAGGCGAAGGCGGCGACGCCGGCCTCGAACTTCCGCTTGCCGATGTAGCACCAGGGGCAGGCGATGTCCGACCAGACATCGACCTTCACAGAGTCGTTCATGCTGGTCGCAACCGGGGCCGCCGCAGCCGCATTCCCGCGCTGCCGGGCGCGGCGGGCGCAGCGCACAACCAAAAGCACCCCGCGCCGCGCGTCAGCGTGGTTCGGAGTGCCTTTGGTTGTGCGAACGGCCGCGCCGGCCGCGCCGCGCCTACGCGCCGAGCAACCGCGCCGCGAGGTACCCCTGCAGCTGGTCGAGCGCCACCCGCTCCTGCGACATCGTGTCGCGCTCGCGCACCGTCACGGCCTTGTCCTCGAGCGTGTCGAAGTCCACCGTGATGCAGAACGGCGTGCCGATCTCGTCGTGGCGACGGTAGCGACGGCCGATCGCTCCCGCGTCGTCGAAGTCCACGTTCCAGTACTTGCGCAGGTCGTCCGCGAGGCCACGCGCCACCGGCGACAGCTGCTCGTTGCGGGACAGCGGCAGGACGGCAGCCTTGACCGGAGCGAGCCGCGGGTCGAGCCGCAGGACCGTGCGCTTGTCGACGCCGCCCTTCGCGTTCGGCGCCTCGTCCTCGTGGTAGGCGTCGAGCAGGAACGCCATGAGCGCGCGGGTCAGACCGAACGACGGCTCGATGACGTACGGCACGTACTTCTCGTTCGCTGCCTGGTCGAAGTACCGGAGGTCCTTGCCGGAGGACTCGATGTGGTTGTTGAGGTCGAAGTCCGTGCGGTTCGCGACGCCCATGAGCTCGCCCCACTCGGTCCCCGCGAACCCGAAGCGGTACTCGATGTCGGCGGTGGCGTCGGAGTAGTGCGCGCGTTCCCCGTCCGGGACGTCGAAGCGCCGCAGGTTCTCCGGGTCGATGCCGAGGTCGGTGAAGAACGCGACCGAGTCGGCGATCCACTGCTCGTAGTGCTCCTGCGCGGAGGCCGGCAGGACGAAGTACTCGATCTCCATCTGCTCGAACTCGCGCGTCCGGAAGATGAAGTTGCCGGGCGTGATCTCGTTGCGGAAGGCCTTGCCGACCTGGCCGATGCCGAACGGGGGCTTCATGCGGCTGGTCGTCACGACCTGCGCGAAGTCCACGAAGATGCCCTGCGCGGTCTCGGGGCGGAGGAAGTTCAGGCCCTCTTCCGACTCGACCGGGCCGAGGTAGGTCTTGAGCATGCCGGAGAACTCGCGCGGCTCGGTCCACTGGCCGCGGGTGCCGCAGTTCGGGCACGCGATCTCGGCCATGCCACCCTCGGGCTGCCGGTCCTTCTTCGCCACGAACGCCTCGATGAGGTGGTCTTCGCGGAACCGGTGGTGGCAGTGCAGGCACTCGACGAGCGGGTCGGTGAACGTCGCGACGTGCCCGGACGCTTCCCACACCTTGCGCGGCAGGATCACGGCCGAGTCGAGGCCGACCATGTCACCGCGGCCGCGGACGAACCGCTGCCACCACTGCCGCTTGATGTTCTCCTTCAGCTCGACGCCGAGGGGCCCGTAGTCCCACGCGGAGCGCGATCCGCCGTAGATCTCCCCCGACTGGAACACGAAGCCACGGCCCTTGGCCAGGGCGATGACGCTGTCGAGACGGGAGGACTGTGCCACGGGATGCTCCAGAGGTCGCCGAGCTGGGTGCCCGGTTCGGAAACGTACCGGGCAAGCGTACCGGCCTCACGGGCCTCGGCGGACGGGAGGCGCGGTGCCTGTGGAGAACGGGCCTCACCCCTCCGGTCTGAAGCCGTCCACCGCGCCCAGCGCGTCCGCCACGCGCGTCACGTCGTCCTCGTCGTTCCAGAGGTGGAACGCCAGCCGGAGCCGACCGGCCCGCCCGCTCGCGGTGATCCCGGCTGCCGCGAGGGCCCGGAGGGCCGCGCCGTCCGCGTCCGCGAACGTCGTGATCGCCTGACCGCTCCGAGGTGACCCGAGCGTGTCGGCGAGCCGGTCCGTGAGACGCGTGGCGTGCCTCCAGGACGACGTCGCATCGAGCGCGGCGACGTGCCGGAGCGCAGCCACCGCGCCCGGCCATGCCTGCCAGGCCGGCGAGACGTCGAACCGACGCGCGTTGTCGGCGAGCCGCATCGCGGGGCCGTAGCAGGACGACCACACGTCGGCGCCCGCGTACCACCCGGCCTGCACGGGGCGGAGCCGTTCGAGCGCGGCGTCCGAGAACGTCGAGAAGGCGACCCCGCGCGGCGCGCACAGCCACTTGTACGCGTGCGTGACGGTCACGTCGAACGGGGCCGCGTCCACCGGGAGCACGCCGGCGGCCTGCGTGAGGTCGCACAGCGTGAGCGCGCCGACGGTCCGAGCCGCCTCGAGGACCGGCTCCGGATCGGTGACGACGCCGCTCGACGACTGCACCGCGGACCAGGCGACGAGCGACGTCCCGGGCCGCACCGCGTCGGCGAGGGAGGCGAGCGGAACGCTCCGGACCCGGACCCCGCGGTGCGCCTGCGCGAGGAACGGGAACACGAGCGAGCTGAAGTCGCCGTCGGGGACGACCACCTCGGCGCCGTCCGGCAGCGCAGCGGCGACGACCGCGACCATGGCGGAGGTCTGCGACCCCGTGGCGACCCGTGCCCGGTCGACGCCGACGATCCGCGCGAAGAGCGAGCGGCCCTCCTCGACGAGCGCACCGTACGCGACCGGCGTGGACGCGGCGTGCTCCCACTCGTCGAGGTCGGCGCGCATGGCGGCGAGCGTGCCGCGCGTGGGGAGTCCGGCGGTGCAGGCCGCGAGGTAGCCGGAGCCGTCGACGAAGGAGTCCATGCCTCGACGGTGGCGCGGGGTCGCCCATCACACCAGGGCAGGCTTCTTCGATCCCCCATAACATGACGTTGTGGACGACCTCGATCCCCAACTCCTCCGTGTGCTGCGCGCCGTCCGTGACGCCGGCTCGATCAGCCGCGCGGCCGCCGCCCTCGGGTACAGCCAGCCCGCGGTGAGCCAGCTGCTCGCCCGCGCCGAACGCCGGACGGGCCACGAGCTCGTGCTCCGCGGAGCGCGCGGCGTCACGCTCACAGAGTCGGGACGGGTCCTCGCCGACCACGCCCTCGCGGTGCAGGCAGCCCTGGCAGCAGCGCAGGAGGACCTCGACGCCGTCGGCGGCCTCGCCCGCGGACGGGTGCGGATCGCCGGGTTCCCGAGCGCGTCGTCGACCCTCGTGCCGCCGGTGCTCGCCGCGATGTCGGCCACGAGTCCGGGCGTGGTGACCTCGTACGTCGAGGCCGAACCGCCGGAGGCCGTCGAGTTGCTCCGCCGCGGCGAGGTCGACGTGGCGCTGACGTTCTCGCACGCGTTGCAGGGCGACGACGTCGGCGCCGACCCGACGCTCACGACCCGGGTGCTCGGTCGCGACCCGCTCGCCCTCGTGACGCTTGCCCCGGCACTGAGCGGGTCCGCGCACGGTGCCGACGCGGTCGCGGACCTCGCCGCCTTCCGCGAGGCGCGCTGGATCGGCGGGTGCCCGCGCTGCCGGGGGCACCTGCTCGCGTCGTGCGCCGCCTCCGGCTTCACCCCGGACATCGTCCTCGAGACGGACAACGCCGCGGCGGTCGTCGGGTTGGTCGCGGCGGGCCTCGGTGTGGCCCTGCTCCCCCGCCTCGCGCTCACGACCACCGTGGTGCCGCCCGGCGTCTCGGTCACGCCGGCGAGCGACGAGCTCGCGCGGCGCGAGGTCGAGCTCGAGGTGCGAGCAGAGTGCACGGGAGCCGTACGACAGCCCGGCGTCGCGGAGTTCGAGCACGGCGGGACCGCCACTGCCCGGGGC
>NZ_JABXGF010000081.1:0-9587 GCF_025407985.1 Curtobacterium sp. C2H10
GAGCGGCCTGCGGCACCGGAGCGGCGGCGGGCGGTGCAGCCGGGGCCTGCGGCGCAGCGGGCTGCGTCTGACCGGCGGGGGCCGGCTCGGGCTCGGTCGGCTCCGGGGCAGGGGTCTCGGACTCCTGCTCGGTGCTCGGAGCGGCCTCGGGCTCCTCGGCGTCGGCAGCGGCCTCGTTCGAGGACTCGTCCGACTCGGTGGAGCCGCCGTCGGAGGAACCACCGTCGGACGACCCGTCGCCGATCTTCACCAGCGCGGTGCCGACCTCGACGGTCTCGTCCTCCTGCACGAGGATCTCCTCCACGACGCCGGCGATCGGCGACGGGATCTCGGTGTCGACCTTGTCGGTCGAGACCTCGAGCAGCGGCTCGTCGACCTCGACCCGGTCACCGACGTTCTTCAGCCATCGGGTCACCGTGCCCTCGGTGACGCTCTCGCCGAGCGCCGGGAGGTTGACGGATTCGCTCATCGGGTGGACTCCTCTTCGCAGGGGTGGTTCGTGGTGGTGGTCATGGTGTTCACAGTGCGTGCAGCGGCTTGCCCGCGAGGTGCAGGAACGCCTCGCCGAGTGCCTCGTTCTGCGTCGGGTGCGCGTGGACGAGCGGCGCGACGTCCTCGGGGTAGGCCTCCCAGTTCACGGCGAGCTGTGCCTCGCCGATGAGCTCGCCGACCCGGGCGCCGATCATGCTGACGCCGACGACGGGGCCGTCGACCACACGGACGACCTTGACCGAACCGGACGTGCCGATGATGTGGCTCTTGCCGTTGCCGGCGAGGTTGTACTCGTAGGAGTCCACCTTGTCGGCACCGTACTGCTCTTCGGCCTTGGCCTGCGAGAGACCGACCGATGCGACCTCGGGGTCGGAGTACGTGATCTTCGGGATGTTCTTGTCCTCGATGATGACCGGGTTGAGCCCGGCGATCTCCTCGGCGACGAAGATGCCCTGCTGGAAGCCGCGGTGCGCGAGCTGCAGGCCCGGAACGATGTCGCCGACGGCGTACACGTTCGGGATGTTCGTGGCGAGGCGCTCGTTCGTGGTGACGAACCCGCGGTCCATCGCGACGCCGACCTCGTCGTAGCCGACGTTCTGCGTCACGGGGCCACGGCCGACCGCGACGAGCAGGATGTCGCCGTCGAAGGTCTTGCCGTCCTCGAGCGTGACGACCACGCCGTTCTCGTGCTGCTCGACGCCCTGGAACCGGACACCGAGCGAGAACTCGATGCCGCGCTTGCGGAACGCGCGCTCGAGCTGCTTCGACATCGACTCGTCCTCGGCCGGGACGAGGTGGGGGAGCGCCTCGACGATCGTCACCTCGGCACCGAAGGACTTCCAGACGCTGGCGAACTCGACGCCGATGACGCCACCACCGAGGATGACGACCTTGTTCGGCACGTAGTCCATGCGCAGGGCGGTCTCGGAGGTGATCACGCGACCACCGATCTCGAGGCCGGGGAGCGACTTCGAGTAGGAGCCGGTCGCGAGCACGATGTTCTTGCCGGTCACGGTCTGGTCGCCGACCTGCACGGTGTTCTGCGAGGTGAGGCGGCCCCAGCCCTCGACGACGGTGATCCCGCGTGCCTTGATGAGCCCCTGGAGGCCCTTGTACTTCGACGAGATGACGCCCTGCTGGTACTCGATGACCTTCGGGACCTCGACACCGGCGAACTCGGCGATGACGCCGTACTTCTCGGCGTCGCGCGTCGCGTCGGCGACCTCGGCCGCGTGCAGCAGCGCCTTCGTCGGGATGCAGCCGCGGTGCAGACACGTCCCCCCGAGCTTGTCTCCCTCGATGAGCGCGACGCTCATGCCGAGCTCGGCGGCCCGGAGCGCAGCGGCGTAGCCACCACTGCCGCCACCGAGGACCACGACGTCGTAAGTCTGTTCCGTCACCTGGTGCAACTCCCTCGTGCGTGTCGGGACCGATCGGGCCCCACTGGACACCGCGGCGGCGGCGTCCGACGGTCGGACCGCATGGTTCCGGT
Organism: Curtobacterium sp. C2H10; assembly: GCF_025407985.1. Taxonomy (NCBI): domain Bacteria; kingdom Bacillati; phylum Actinomycetota; class Actinomycetes; order Micrococcales; family Microbacteriaceae; genus Curtobacterium; species Curtobacterium sp. C2H10. The sequence goes on from NZ_JABXGF010000081.1 coordinate 1,985, forward strand.
CCCGTCCCGTTGGTTTCCGGCGGGGGCGCGTCGAGCGCGCCGTCCCGCCGGAGTCAAACCTACTACTTGGCCTGGAGCTCTTCTGCGAGCGAGATGAGCGTCCGGACCATGGCGCCGGTCGCGCCCTTGCCGAGCCACCCGTAGCCGCCGCCCTTGTTCTCCGACGGACCGGCGATGTCGAGGTGCGCCCACGGGATGCCCTCGCCGACGAAGCGCTCGAGGAACTTGCCCGCGAGCAGCATGCCGCCCGCCGGGTTGCCGACGGTGGCGTTGACCATGTCGGCGACCTCGCTCGCGAGTCGGGCGTCGAGCTCCTCGGGGAGCGGCATCGGCCAGATCGGCTCCGCCACGGCCCCGGCGACCGCGCGGACCTGCGCGACGAGGTCGTCGCTGCCCATGAGCCCGGTGGTGCGGTCACCGAGCGCGACGACCTGCGCCCCGGTCAGCGTCGCGACGTCGACGATGGCGTCGGGCTGCTCGAGCGACGCGGCGGCCATGCCGTCACCCAGCACGAGTCGGCCCTCGGCGTCGGTGTTCGTGACCTCGACGGTCTTGCCGTTCTTCAGCGTGAGGACGTCGCCGGGGCGCGTCGCCGAGCCGGAGGGCATGTTCTCCGCCAGGCACAGCCACGCGGTGACGCGGACGTCGAGTCCGAGACGCGCGGCGGCGACGGTCGCGGCGAGGACGGTGGCGGCACCCGTCATGTCGGTCTTCATGCCGAGCATGGAGGCGGCCGGCTTGAGCGAGAGACCACCCGAGTCGAACGTGATGCCCTTGCCGACGAGTGCGAGGTGCTTCGTCGCGGACTCCGGCGCGTACCGGACGACGACGAGCCGCGGCGGGCGCTCCGAGCCGCGACCGACACCGAGGATGCCGCCGAAGCCCTGCTCCTCGAGCGCGGTCTCGTCGAGGACCTCGACGGTGAGGGGGAGCCCCTCGGCCTGCGCACGGGCGACGTCGGCGACGTCCGCCGGGCCGAGGTCACCGGCAGCGGTGTTGACGAGGTCGCGCACGAGCGTGGCGGCGTCGCCGACGATCGCCGGGCGGACGGTGGCGTCGGCCGCGGCGGAGGGTGCCAGCACGGTCACCTGCTGGTCCCCGCGGGCAGGACCGGTCGTGCCGGCGCCCTTGTGTCGGGTGAACGAGTAGGCACCGAGCGCGGCGCCCTCGAGCGCGGCGTCGACGAGCTCGGTCGTGTCGGTCGGCAGCGCGAGGACGATCGACGACGCGAGGGGGAGCTGGCGGACCGCGCTGCCGGCGGCCGAGCGGAGTGCCGCTGCGTCGGTGCCGGAGCCGAGCCCGATGAGCGCGATGCCCTGCGCGTCGACACCGACGGCGGGGATGCGCACGAGCTGGTCCTTCGCACCGGTCGCACCGATGGCAGCGAGGTCGATGCCGTCGAGCGCGGAGAACGGCGTCGTGGCGGGCGTCGCGATGGTCGCGGGAGCGCCGTCGGACCCGGGCCGGACACCGAGCACGAGGACGTCGGCGGAGATCGAGGCGGGAGCGGAGGAGTCAGTGGAGAGCGTCGGTCGGACCATGCCCCAACCCTATCCAGCAGGTGTTCGCTGTCGGCGTGGCCGCCCGGCACCGGGGGACACCGGCTCCCCGCCTAGCATGGGGACGGTGAACCACCCCGAGGAGCTCTACACCTTCGCCGAGGACGCGCCGTCCGTCCCCGAGGGGCTGCACCTGGTCGCCGGACTCACCGGGTTCGCCGACGCCGGCTCGGCCGTGGCGCAGGTGACGACCGCCGTCCTGGACGACCTCGAGACGGAGCTCGTCGCCGAGTTCGACCCGGACGTCCTGCTCGACTGGCGTGCACGCCGCCCGGTGATCACCTTCGAGCACGACCACATCGCCGCCGTCGAGCCCCCGCGGCTCCGTCTGCACCTCGTGCGCGACGAGATCGGCCAGCCGTTCCTCTTCCTCTCCGGGTACGAGCCGGACTTCCAGTGGAACCGGTTCGTCCGCGCGGTCACCGACCTCGCCGCCCAGCTCCGGGTCGCCGACACCACCTGGGTCCAGTCGATCCCGATGCCCGTCCCGCACACGCGCCCGATCAGCCTCACCGTCTCCGGCACGCGCGCCGACCTCGTCGAGCAGATGAGCGTCTGGAAGCCCGAGACCCAGGCGCCCGCGAACGTCCTGCACCTCGTCGAGCACCGGCTGTCCGAGCTCGGCGAACAGGTCACCGGACTCGTCCTGCTCGTCCCGCACTACCTGTCCGACACCGAGTTCCCGGACGCTGCCGTCGCGGCGCTCTCCGGCATCTCCGCCGCCACCGGCCTCATCTTCCCCTCCGACGAGCTGCGCGAAGAAGGACGCGAGTTCCGCACCCGCGTCGACGAGCAGGTCGCCGGCAACGAGGAGCTGCAGCGTCTGGTCGGGGTCCTCGAGGAACGGCACGACACCTACATGGAGGGCAACCCGATCGCGTCGCCGCTCACCGGCGTCGACGGGCAGGTCCCCACTGCGGACGCGATCGCCGCGGAACTGGAACGCTTCCTGGCGGACCGCCGCACCGACGGCGACGCGAGCGGCGACTAGCCGTACCGATCAGCCGCACCGACGTGGCGGAGGCGGGTCGCGCCTCCTGGACCGTCGGACGGGAGGCGCGACACCCGTCCGTCGCGCTCGTCACGTTCTCCACAGCCCGTCCCGGCGGCGGTGCCGCCCCCGCTAGCCTGGTCACGTGAACTCCCGCCGCGCCTTCCTCGTGTGGGGCGTCGCGGTGCTGGCGTACGTCCTCGCGGTCGTGCAGCGGTCCTCGCTCGGGGTCTCCGGGGTCGACGCGCAAGACCGCTTCGCGGTGTCGGCGGCGGTGCTGTCGACGCTCGCGGTGGTGCAGATCGCCGTCTACGCCGGACTCCAGATCCCGGTGGGGATCGCCCTCGACCGCGTCGGGCCGCGCCGACTCGTGCTGTTGGGGGCCGCGCTGCTCGTCGCCGGGCAGGCCGTGGTGGCGGTGTCGCCCACCATCGGGCCGGCGATCGCGGGGCGTGTCCTCGTCGGCGCCGGGGACGCGATGACCTTCATCTCCGTGATCCGCCTCGTGCCGATGTGGTTCAGCGGGCCGATCCTGCCGCAGATCTCGCAGTGGACCGGCAACCTCGGCCAGGTCGGGCAGATCCTGTCGGCGTTCCCGTTCGCCGTGCTGCTGCACACCGCGGGGTGGTCGCCGGCGTTCGGCGTCGCCGCGGCCGCGAGTGCCGTCGGGCTCGTGCTGGCGTTCGTCTTCGTCCGGAACGGCCCCGTGCCGGTGCGCACCGACACGATCCCGCTGCCGCACACCTGGCGGGGCGCGTTCCACACCTTCGGGCACGCGCTGCGGCGTCCCGGTACCCAGCTCGGCTTCTGGTCCCACTACGTCACGCAGTCCTCCGGAACGGTCTTCTCGCTGCTCTGGGGCGTCCCGATGCTGCGCGGGCTGGGGTACTCCCCGTCCGAGGCGGCCGGCTTCCTCACCGTGATCGTCGTCACCGGGTTCGTCGTCGGGCCGGTGCTCGGCGTGCTCTGCGCCCGGTTCCCGCTGCGACGGTCGAACCTCGTGCTCGGGATCGTCGTCGCCCTCGCGGTGGTGTGGACCGCCGTGCTCGTGTGGCCCGGACAGCCGCCCACGTGGTTGCTCGTCGTGCTCGTCGTCGTGATGGGGATCGGCGGGCCGGGGTCGCTCATCGGGTTCGACTTCGCGCGGTCCTTCAACCCCGTCGGCTCCCTCGGGTCGGCGAACGGCGTGGTCAACGTCGGCGGGTTCCTCGCCGCGTTCGTGATGATGTTCCTGATCGGCACGATCCTCGACCTCGCGTCGTCGGCGTCGGGGCAGACCGTGTTCGCGTGGACGAACTTCCGGCTGGCCCTCACCGTGCAGTACGTCGTGGTCGGGATCGGCGTCGTGATGCTGCTGCACGCCCGTCGTCGCACGCGCCGGGTGCTGCACGCCCAGGACGGAATACGGGTGGGGCCGCTCTGGGTTGCACTCGTTGCGCGCCTGCGGAAGCGGAGCGTGCAATAATGAACGCGGACCCGTTCGGGCCTCCTGTGTCTCGGAGCACTCCAGTGCGCCGCAGAAACCGGGGGACTTGACATGGGTCCTAGTGCTGCCCGGAACGGTAGGACCTGATGACGCGGGAGACCGCGGCGCAGGCCCTGGGCGGCGAGGGAGGCCACGACCCCACGAACGTGGCACGACGAGAGAGGTGATCGCATGGCTGCCCGGAGCACGACGATCGATCCCACGAAGGACACCGAGCCCGAGGGCACCGCAGCAGAGAGCGCTGCGGAAGCCGAGGGGACGGCCGCGCCGAAGAAGCGCGCCACCAAGACCACCGCCAAGAAGGCCGCCCCGAAGAAGGCCGCCCCGAAGGCGAAGAAGAAGGCCGACGACGACGAGGACATCGACGAGGAGACCCCGGTCGCCGAGGCCGACGCGACCGACGACGCCGACACCGAGACCGACGAGAAGGACACCAAGCCGGACGCCGCAGCAGCGGTCGCCGCGGGTGCGCTCGTCATCTCGCAGTCCGACGACGACGAGGCGCCGGTCTACTCCACGACGATCACCGGTGCCACCGCCGACCCGGTGAAGGACTACCTCAAGCAGATCGGCAAGGTCGCCCTCCTCAACGCCGAGCAGGAGGTCGAGCTCGCGATGCGCATCGAGGCCGGCCTGTTCGCCGAGGACAAGCTGCAGCACTCGACCGGGCTCTCGAAGCCGGAAGAGCGCGAGCTGCGCTGGGTCGCCCGTGACGGTCAGCGCGCGAAGTCGCACCTGCTCGGCGCGAACCTCCGCCTGGTCGTGTCGCTCGCCAAGCGCTACACCGGCCGCGGCATGCAGTTCCTCGACCTCATCCAGGAAGGCAACCTGGGCCTGATCCGTGCGGTCGAGAAGTTCGACTACACCAAGGGCTTCAAGTTCTCGACCTACGCCACCTGGTGGATCCGTCAGGCGATCACCCGTGCCATGGCCGACCAGGCCCGCACGATCCGCATCCCGGTCCACATGGTCGAGGTCATCAACAAGCTGGCCCGCGTCCAGCGCCAGATGCTCCAGGACCTCGGTCGCGAACCCACTCCGGAAGAGCTCGCCCGCGAGCTCGACATGACCCCGGAGAAGGTCGTCGAGGTGCAGAAGTACGGCCGCGAGCCCATCTCGCTCCACACTCCGCTGGGTGAGGACGGCGACTCGGAGTTCGGCGACCTGATCGAGGACACCGAGGCGGTCGTCCCGGCCGACGCCGTCGGGTTCACCATGCTGCAGAAGCAGCTCGAGAGCCTGCTCGACTCCCTGTCCGAGCGTGAGGCGGGTGTCATCCGCATGCGCTTCGGGCTCGGGGACGGCCAGCCGAAGACCCTCGACCAGATCGGTGACACGTTCGGCGTGACGCGTGAGCGCATCCGTCAGATCGAGTCCAAGACGATGGCGAAGCTCCGCCACCCGTCGCGGTCGCAGTCGCTGCGCGACTACCTCGAGTAGGCCGATGCGCTTCGTCATCCCGATCCTCGTCGGGCGGATCCTCCGCGCCCTCGCACGTGCGCGGGGCGGGGGGTCCGCCTACCCCGGGTACATCGTGCTCAAGCTGGTGCCGAACTTCCTCCAGCACGTCACCGCGCAGTTCCCGAACGGCGTCGTCTTCGTGCTCGGTTCGAACGGCAAGTCGACGACGACCCACATGATCTCCGACATCGTGCGGGCGCACGGGCTGCGGGTCTTCACGAACCCGTCCGGGGCGAACCTGCCGCAGGGCATCGCCTCGGCGCTGCTGTCCGAGGTGTCGCTGACCGGCAAGCTCAAGGCGGACATCGGCATCCTCGAGGTGGACGAGGCCTTCGCGGTCGAGCTCGCCGGGATCCTGTCGCCGTCCACCGTGACGATGCTCAACGTCCAGGTCGACCAGCTCTACCGGTTCTTCGAGACCGAACGCGTCGCGACGATGATGCTCGACACCGCGGCCCTGTCGACCGCGAACGTCATCACCAACCGTGACGACCAGTTCCTCGACGCGTACGTCGGCACGGAAGGCCAGCGCGTGCTGCGCTTCGGTGCCAGCGCCGAGGTCGTCGCCGCCGCACCGAACGGGCTGCAGAACGCCGACGACTTCGACCGGCAGGACGCCGTGCCGAACGTCGCCGACGCCGAGGTCGTGGTGAACACCGGCGACGGTGCGACCATCCGCTTCGACGGTGCCGAGATCCCTGTCCGCCTGCCGGCTCGCGGGCTGCACTACGCCGTCGACGCGGCAGCGGCCACGGCGACGGCGAGTGCCGCACTCGGTGCGCAGTTCCGCGCCGACGCCGTGACGACGGCGTTCGGCACGATGAAGCCGGCGTACGGACGCGGTGAGCGACTCCCCATCGCGGGCGAGTCCGCCGAGTTCACGATGTTCAAGAACGCCGCGAGCCTCCAGCTCAACCTCGACGCCCTGCCGGACCACCCCGAACAGGTGCTCATGGCGATCGACGAGGGCACGCCGGACATCTCGTGGATCTACGACATCGACTTCTCGAAGCTCGACCACGTCGACGTCGTCTCCGGCGACAAGGCCTGGCAGATCGCGATCGCCCTCGAGCACGCCGGTGTCCGCATCGGGCGGGTCGAGCCCGACGTCGAGGCCGCGATCAAGCAGATGGAGCAGCTCGGTTCGACGACCTCCGGGACGAAGAACTTCATCGTGAACTACGAGATCATGATGATCGCCCGCAAGGCCCTCGGCCACCCGGACATGGAGAAGACCGCATGACGGCCGATCGGCTGACCATCCTGCACGTCTACCCCCGCCAGATGGGCGTCTCGGGCGACCGCGGCAACGTGGCGGCCCTGGTCCGTCGTGCCGCGGCCGCGGACATCGCCACCGAGGTGCTCGAGTACGCGCCGGGTGACGAGCTCCCCACCGCGGCCGACGTCGTCGTGATCGGCAACGGACCGCTCAGCGCGATGCGGTCGCTCGGTGACGACATCGCACGCATCGGTGCGCCGCTCCGCGAGTTCGCCGCTGCCGGGGTGCCCGTCGTGGCCGTCGGCGGCGGGTTCGACCTCGCCACGACCGAGGTCGTGCCGACGGACGGTGCTCCCGTGACCGGCTTCGGGGTCTTCGACGCGCGTGCCGTCCGCGGTGCCGAGCGTCGGGTGAACTACTTCGTGCTCGAGACCGCGTACCCGCTGCTCCCCGGAGCCCCGACGCGCCTCGCCGGCTTCGAGGACCACGCGACGCGCATCGAGCTCGGTGCCGGTGTCCGGCCGTTCGCCGACGTCGTCTCCGGCGGCGGCAACCAGGCGGGCGCCCCGGTCGAGGGCGCGATCCTCGGCAACTCCTTCGGCACGCACACGCAGGGGCCGATCCTGCCGCTCAACCCGCAGCTGACCGACGGCGTCCTCGCCGCGGCCACCGCTCGGCTCGGCCGCGAGTACGCATCGGACCCGGAGCGCACCGCGTCGATCGACCGCTACGCGCGCGAAGCGCGGGCAACCGTCGACCGCTACGTCGACAAGGCGTTCAAGCGGATCGCCTGACCCGACCGCAGACAGACAGGAGGCGCGGTGCCAGCTGGCAGCGCGCCTCCTGGATCGCACAGGGTTACGCAGCGACCGTCCGGCGCGCGACGA
>NZ_JABXGF010000082.1:0-9009 GCF_025407985.1 Curtobacterium sp. C2H10
CGACAGCCCGTCGTCCGCACCCTCCGCCGCCTCGCCGGCGACGGGCCCGTCGTCGTGGTCGCGAGCCACCGGCCCGCGCTCGTCGCGGCGCCGCACGTCCGCGTCGACGTGCGGCCGGACGGCGCGGTCGCAATCACCCGTGTCGACGGGCGACCTGGTGGCGCGGTCGCGGTCACCCGGGCGGACGGGGTGCGGGCATGACCCGGGAGGCGCGAGGGGCCCACGACGCCGGTTCCGGTCCGACGCGCCAGCGGCGGGGCGGCCGTGCCGGCGGGGACGCCTCCGTCCTGCGGCTCGCGATGCCGCACGGGGCCGGTTGGGCCAAGGCGGTCACGGCCGGTGCGCTCAGTGCGGTCTGCGCCGTGGCGCTCCTCGCCGCGAGCGGGTACCTCATCACGCGTGCGGCCGAGCACCCGCCGATCCTCTACCTGACGCTCGTGATGGTGGGTGTCCGCGCGTTCGCGCTCGGCCGTGCGGCGCTCCGGTACGTGGACCGCCTCGCCGGACACGACGCCTCGTTCCGGCAGCTCGCGGTCGTGCGCACCGAGATGTACCGCCGACTGTCGTCGATCGCTCCGGCGGGACTCGGCTCCACCGGTCGCGGCGACCTCCTCACGCGGCTCGTCACCGACACCGATCGGCTGCAGGACCTGCCCATCCGCGTCGTCGGCCCGCTCGTGTCCGCCGGCGTGGCCGCGCTGCTCTCCGTGGTCGCGGTCGCGTTCGTGTCGGTGCCGGCGGCGCTCGTGCTGCTCGTCGCCCTCGCCGTGGCCGCGCTCCTCGGGTCGGTCGTCACCCTCTCGATCGCACGGCGCTCCGACGAGCAGACGGCCGCGGAACGCGGGCACGTCGCCGACCTCGTGCTCGACTCGGTGCGGACGCTCGACGTCTTCGCCGCCTACGGCACGCTCGACGAACGGCTCGACCACATCGCCCGGCTCGACGCCCGGGTGACCGCGGCCGTGCGGCGCCGGGGGACGGTCGAGTCACTCGTCGGGGCCCTGGTCGGCCTCGTCGGGGGTGGCGCGGTCATCGGGATCCTGGCCGTCGGCGCCCCCGCGGTCGTCACCGGCGCGCTCGACGGACCGCTCTGGGCCCTCGCCGTGTTCGTGCCACTCGCCCTGTTCGAGGTCGTCGGCGGGTTCCCGCTCGCGGTGCTGACGCTGCGCCGGGTCCGAGCCGCGGCCGACCGGGTGGAGCGGGTCGTCCCGGCGGAGGTGCCGGCCGGCATCGTCCCGGAGCCGGACGCGGACGCCGATCCCGCTTCGCTCGTGGTCGACGGGCCCGTCGCCGTCTCGCTGCGCGACGTGACGGTGCGCTGGCCCGGTGCCGCGGCGGCCGCCGTCGACCGGGTGTCGTTGGACCTCCGACCCGGCGAGGTCGTCGTGCTCGAGGGACCGAGCGGCGCGGGCAAGTCGACGCTCGTGGACGCGCTCGTCCGGTTCGTCGACCACGAGGGCTCGTACACGCTCGACGGGGTCGAGGCGAGGGACATGCACCCCGACGCCGTCCGCGCCCGCGTCGGGCTGATCGAGCAGGACCCGTTCGTGTTCGACCAGTCCGTGCGGCAGAACCTGCTGTTCGCCCGCGACACCGCGACCGACGAGGACCTGCTCGCCGTGCTCGACCGGGTCGGGCTCGGGGCGTGGGTGCAGCGACGCGGTGGACTCGACGCGGGCGTGGGGGAGCGCGGTGCCCTGGTGTCCGGCGGGCAGGCGCACCGGCTCGCGCTCGCCCGGGCGCTCCTGCACGCGTTCCCGGTGCTCGTGCTCGACGAGCCGACGGCCGACATCGACCCCGACCTCGGCGACACCGTGCTGCGCGACCTCGTCGGGGCCGCGCGGCAGGACGGCAGGACGGTCGTCGTCGTGTCGCACGTGCCGGTGGCGGCGGACCTCGTCGACCGGACGCTGCGGATGCGCGACGGGCGGCTCGCTGCGGTGTGAGCCGAGCACCGGTCGGCGGTGGGTCGACTCCGGTGCGGTGATCCGTTCCTCCAGGCTTATATCCTTGATGACCGGAGCGCGTCCGACGGACGTGATCCGTGCCTCCAGACTGAATGAGAGTTCCGTGACCACCGAGCCGTACCCCGAGGACCCGAACGCCTACGACTTCCGTCGTCTGCAGGAGAAGTGGCAGCCGCGCTGGGAGGAGCTCGGGCTCTTCACGACCGACCTCGACGACACGCGTCCGCGGAAGTACATCCTCGAGATGTTCCCGTACCCGTCCGGCGACCTGCACATGGGGCACGCCGAGAACTGGGCGCTCGGCGACTTCGTGGCGCGGTACTGGCGGCAGCAGGGCTTCAACGTGCTGCACCCGATCGGCTGGGACTCGTTCGGGCTGCCGGCCGAGAACGCGGCGATCAAGCGCGGGGTCGACCCGAAGGACTGGACCTACGCGAACATCGAGCAGCAGAAGGCGTCGTTCAAGCGCTACGCGCCGTCGTTCGACTGGACCACCGAGATCCACACCTCGGACCCCGAGTACTACAAGTGGAACCAGTGGCTGTTCCTGAAGATGTACGAGAAGGGGCTGGCCTACCGCAAGGACAGCTGGGTCAACTGGGACCCGGTGGACCAGACCGTCCTCGCGAACGAGCAGGTGCTGCCGGACGGCACCTCGGACCGCTCCGGTGCCGTCGTCGTCAAGAAGAAGCTGACGCAGTGGTACTTCAAGATCACCGAGTACGCGGACCGGCTGCTCGACGACCTCAACCAGCTCGAGGGCCGGTGGCCGGCGAAGGTCATCGCGCAGCAGCGGAACTGGATCGGCCGCTCGGTCGGCGCGGACGTCGACTTCGTGATCGAGGGCCGCGACGAGCCCGTCACGGTGTTCACCACGCGTCCGGACACGATCCACGGGGTGACGTTCCTCGTGGTGGCGCCGGATTCTGACCTGGCTGCTGCGCTGGTGGCTGACGCATCCGTGTCGGACGACGTCCGGGCTGCGTTCGACGCATACCTCGTCGCCACGCAGAAGACGTCGGAGATCGACCGGCAGAACGCCGACCGCCCGAAGACCGGTGTGCCGCTCGGTCGCTTCGCGATCCACCCGCTGACGGGGGAGCGCCTGCCGATCTGGGCCGCCGACTACGTGCTGGCCGACTACGGCCACGGCGCGGTCATGGCCGTCCCGGCGCACGACCAGCGCGACCTCGACTTCGCGCGGGCGTTCGACCTGCCGGTGAAGGTCGTCGTCGACACGAACGCCGCGGTGACCGGGGCGATCCCGGTGATCCCCGAGGGCGCCTCGCTCGACGACCTGCCCGCGCTCGACCCGGTGTCGACGGGTGAGGCCCTGACCGGCACCGGTCGGATGATCAACTCCGGCCCGCTCGACGGCATGTCCAAGCAGCACGCGATCACCGCGGCGATCTCCCTGCTCGAGGAGCGCGGCACCGGACGTGCCGCCAAGACCTACCGCCTGCGCGACTGGCTCATCTCGCGCCAGCGCTTCTGGGGCACCCCGATCCCGATCATCCACGGCGCCGACGGCACCGAGCACCCGGTGCCGATGGACCAGCTGCCCGTCCGGCTGCCCGACACCGAGGGGCTCGACCTCAAGCCGAAGGGCACCTCGCCGCTCGGTGGCGCGACCGACTGGGTGAACGTGCCGAACCCGGTGGACGGCACCCCCGCGCTCCGCGACACCGACACGATGGACACCTTCGTCGACTCGTCGTGGTACTTCCTGCGCTTCCTGGCGGCGACCGACGACACGCAGGCGTTCGACCCCGCCGTCGCACGCAAGTGGGCCCCGGTCGACCAGTACATCGGCGGCATCGAGCACGCGATCCTGCACCTGCTGTACGCGCGCTTCGTGACCAAGGTGCTGTTCGACCTCGGCTACCTCGACTTCACCGAGCCGTTCTCGGCGCTGCTCAACCAGGGCATGGTGCTGTCCGGCGGCTCGAAGATGTCGAAGTCGAAGGGTGGCGTCTCGCTCGGGGACGAGCTCGACGCGAACGGTGTCGACGCGATCCGCCTGGTGATGGGCTTCGCCGGGCCTCCAGAGGACGACATCAACTGGGAGGACGTCTCCCCGTCGGCCTCGGCCCGCTTCCTCGCCCGTGCCTACCGGCTGGCGCTCGACGTCACGTCGTCGCCGGACGTCGTGTGGGCGGACGGCGACCGGGCCCTGCGGCAGGTCACGCACCGGTTCCTGGCCGATGCGCCGGGGATGATGGAGTCGTTCAAGTTCAACGTCGTGATCGCGCGGCTCATGGACCTGGTGAACGTCACCCGCAAGGCGATCGACAACGGTCCGGGCGCGGCTGACCCCGCCGTCCGCGAGGCCGTCGAGACCATCGCGCTCGGCCTGAGCGTCTTCGCGCCGTACACCGGCGAGGAGATGTGGGAGAAGCTGGGCTACGAGGCCACCGTCGCCACGTACGGCTGGCGGAAGGCCGACCCGACGCTGCTCGTGCAGGAGTCGCTGACCGCGGTCGTGCAGGTCAACGGCAAGGTGCGGGACTCGTTCGAGGTGTCGAAGTCGATCGAGCCGTCGGAGCTGGAGGCGCTCGCACGGGCGTCGGCGAACGTCCAGCGGTACATCGGGGACCGCGAGATCGTGAAGGTGATCGTGCGGGCGCCGAAGCTCGTGAACATCGCGATCAAGGGGTAGCGCGCCGTTCGTCCTCCACAGGTGGGGCTGGAGGACGGTCGTCCACCGATCGTCGTTGCGGGGTCCGGCCGGGTGGTCGGGCTCCGTAGCGTGCGGGCATGTCGTCTGGTGATGGTGGAGCCACGGGACCGTCCAGCGGGGCTGGGGCGGCGTCGGCGGGTGGGTCTGCGCGGTCGTGGGCCGCTGGGCTGGCGTTGTCGCCGCGGACGGCGGTCCTGCTGGCAGGGCTCGTCGTCCTGGTCGCCGGGGTCGTGGTGGCGGTCGGGTCGTGGTCGGGTGCGTCATCGTCGGCGGGCGGTGGGGGCGACGGTCCGCTGTCGCTGGCGGGTGCTCCGTCAGCGGTGCCGTCCCGTTCTCCGGGTGGGGGTCCTCCGTCCTCGTCGGCGGCCCCGCTCGTGGTCGTGCACGTCGTCGGGGCGGTGGCACGTCCGGGCATCGTGACCCTGCCCGGGGGCAGGCGTGTGTCTGATGCGGTCGAGCGGGCCGGGGGCGCTCGTGACGACGCGGACCTGGCTCGACTGAACCTCGCGCGGGTGCTGGTGGACGGTGAGCGGTTGTACGTGCCGAAGGCGGGGGAGACGGACATCCCGGCAGCGCTCGAGGGTTCGGGCGGGAGCGGTGGCAGCGGTGCTGGAGCCGGTTCGGCCGGTGACGGTGGTGCCGGGTCTGCCGTCGATGCCGTCGTCGACCTCAACACGGCCGATCAGACCCTGCTCGAGACCCTGCCCGGGATCGGGCCGTCGCTTGCGGGCCGGATCCTCGCATGGCGCGACGAGCACGGACGGTTCGCCGCCGTCGAGGACCTGCTCGACGTCAGCGGCATCGGTGACGTCCGGTTCGCGGAGCTCCGCGACCGCGTGCGGGTCTGATCGGGGCCGGCGGTGGCGGTCGACCTCGCTCCCGGCGTGCGGGACCTGCGAGTGGCCGGTCCCGCGACGGCCGCGTGGGTGTGCGCGGCGGTGCTGGTCGGGGTGCCCGGCAGCGCGGGGTGGTTCGGGCTCGTTGGCGCGGCCGTCGCGTGTGGCGGCATCGCGTGGCTGGTGGCGGGGTGTCCGCGGCGGGCTCTGGGCGTCGTGGGACTCGTGGTGGCGTCGGCCGCGTTCTGCACCACGGTGGCGGTCGCCGTGGTGGTCGGCGGCGACCGGCGGAGCCCTGCCGTCCTCGACGGTGTCCGGACGGCCGCCGTCGAGGTCGTGCTCGACCGAGACCTCGCGGCTGGTGACTTGTCGGTCGTCGGCACCATGGCGCGCGCTGGGGACGCCGCGGGACTGCGCGTGCCGGTGCGGGTCGTCCCCGCAGCGGAGGGCGCGCCCGAAGCCGTCGCTGCGGGGAGTCGGGTGCGCGGGGTGGCGACGCTCGAAGCGGACGAGCCGGGGAGCACGACGTCGTTCGTGGTGTTCCTGCGCGGTGAGGTCCGGACCGACCCGCCGACGGGACTCCTCGCGGCCACCGATCGAGCGCGCCGGGCGTTCGTCTCCGCGAGCGCGACCCTGCCGGAACCCGGAGCCTCGTTGTTGCGCGGTCTGGCGATCGGCGACCGGAGCGGACTCGACCCCGCGACCGAGGCCGCGATGGAGACCTCGGCGCTCACCCACCTGACCGCCGTGTCCGGCGCGAACTGCGCGGTGATCGTGGGACTCGTGGTCGTGCTGGGGCGGGTCGTCGGCCTCCCGCGAGCGGGTCGGGCGGTGGTGGCGATCGCGCTCCTGCTGGCGTTCGTCGCACTGGTCCGTCCGGACCCCTCGATCGTGCGGGCGACGGTGATGGCGGTGGTCGTGCTCGTGGTGCACCTCGCGGGACGCCCGGTGCGTGGGGTCCCGCTGATCGCCCTCGCCGTGGTCGGGATGCTCGTCGTCGACCCCTGGTACGCCCGGTCGTTCGCGTTCGCCCTGTCGGTGCTCGCGACGAGTGGGATCGTGGTCCTCGGTCCGCCGCTGACGGCGCTGTTCGCACGACGGGTGTGGACGCCGGTGGCGGCAGCGCTCGCGATCCCCGTCGCGGCGCAGCTCGCCTGCTGGCCGGTCACCATCCCGTTGTCGGCCACGTTCCCGACCTACGCTGTCCCGGCGAACCTGCTGACCGAGCCGCTCGCGCCCGTCGTCACGGTGATCGGGCTCGCCGCGTGCCTGACCGCGCCGCTGTGGCCGTGGGGCGGTTCGGTGCTCGCCGCGGTGGCGTGGGCGCCCGCCAGCGCGATCGGAGGCATCGCGCACGGAGCGGCTGCGCTCCCGTACGCCGCCGCGCCCTGGCCAGCCGGAGTGCTCGGGGTGGTCGGCGCCGCCGTCGTGAGCGCCTCGGTCGCGGTGGCGGTCCTCGCGCCCCGAGCGGTCCGCTTCCGCCTGCTCCTCGCCGCGTGCACGGTCGCAGCGGTCGGGATCGTGTCCGTCGCCGTGCCGCGACTCGTCGTGCGCGCGGGGCTGCCCGGTGACTGGGCCGTCGCCGCGTGCGACGTGGGACAGGGTGACGCGGTGCTCGTCCGGGGCGGGAGCGGCACCGCACTGGTGGACGTCGGCGACGATCCGGAGCGACTCAGCGCCTGCCTGGACCTCCTCGGCGTCGACCGGGTCGACCTGCTCGTGCTGACGCACTTCGACCGGGACCACGTCGGTGCGGTCGCGTCGGTCGCGGACCGTGTGACGACCGCGCTCGTCGGGCCGACGGGTCGGGCCGAGGACGAGCGCGTCCTCCGGTCGCTCGTCGACGCGGGCATCGACGTCCGCACGGCCGACGACACGACATCGGGCACGCTCGGGCCGCTCCGGTGGCGGGTGGTGTGGCCGCGGTCGGGTGCGCGGGACGCCGGCAACGACGCGAGTCTGGTCCTCCGCACGGAACCCGGGCCGGGCTGCACGTCGTGTGTCGGCGGGCTGTTCCTCGGAGACCTAGGGGAGACCGCGCAGCGCCGGCTCCGCGGTGTCCTGGCGTCCCGGGCCGACACCGGAACGCAGGCCCGGCCCGGGACCACGATCGAGGTCGTGAAGGTGGCGCACCACGGTTCGGCCGACCAGGACCCGGTGCTCTACCGCGAGACCGCGGCCGCGGTGGGGCTCATCGGCGTCGGTGCGGACAACACCTACGGCCACCCGACCCGCTCGGCGCTGGACGTGCTCGAGGCCGCTGGCACCCGCGCGTACCGGACCGACCAGCAGGGGACCGTGGTCGTCGGACGGGACGGACCCGACGCCCTCCGGGTGTGGACGGAGCGCTCGGCGTCAGCGGTCGCCCGTAGGATCGAGGCATGGCCGCCAAGAAGCCCGTCCGCGCCGCAGCGAAGATCGACCAGGTGCCCTGGTCGGGCATCCGCCCTGCGCCGGTGGTGCTCGTCACGGGGCCCGAGACCTTCCTCGCCGAGCGAGCGAGCAGCGTCCTGCGTGACCTGCTCGTGGGCGAGGACCCCGCGCTCGAGGTGCACGACCTCGAAGCCGACCAGTACGCACCCGGCCTCCTCGCCACGCTCGCGAGTCCGTCCCTGTTCGGCGAGCCCCGGCTGGTCCGGGTCAGCAACGTCGAGAAGTGCACCGACGCGTTCATCACCGAGACGATCTCGTACCTCGGTGCCCCGGCGGACGACGTCACGCTCGTGCTGCGCCACGGCGGGGGAGTGCGCGGCAAGAAGCTGCTCGACACGATCCGCAGCGGTGTCGGCGGGGGCGTCGAGGTCCAGTGCGACGAGCTGAAGCGCGAGACCGACCGGATCGACTTCGTCACGGCGGAGTTCCGCGCTGCCCGACGCAAGATCGCGCCCTCGGCGGTTCGCACCCTCGTCGCGGCGTTCGCGGACGACCTGGCCGAGCTCGCGGCCGCGTGCCGGCAGCTCCTCGCGGACGAGGCAGCCGAGATCACGGACAAGGTCGTCGACAAGTACTACGGCGGTCGCGTCGAGACGAACGCGTTCAAGGTCGCCGACATCGCACTCGCCGGCCGTTCGGCTCCGGCCATCGTCGAGTTGCGGCACGCGCTCTCCACGGGCGAGGCTCCGGTGCCGATCGTGGCGGCGTTCGCGTCGAAGATCCGCACGATGGCGAAGGTCAGTGCATTCCGCGGGCCGAGCGGGCAGGCCGCCTCAGCGCTCGGCATGGCGCCGTGGCAGGTGCAGCGGGCACAGCGTGACGTCGCGGGGTGGAGCGAGTCCGGGCTCGCGAACGCGATCATCAGCATCGCCGAGGCCGACACCGCGGTGAAGGGTGGCTCGCGCGACGCGCACTACGCGCTCGAGGTCATGGTCCGCACCATCGCCCGGCGCGGCGAGGCGCGCTGAGGCGAGCCGCGCCTCCTGAACTGCGCACGCGACGCGAGTCGGACGGCACCGCACGCGCGTTGCGACGTTCTGCGTGTCGATCGACACGCAGCATGTCGAAACG
This sequence comes from Curtobacterium sp. C2H10, assembly GCF_025407985.1. Lineage (NCBI taxonomy): Bacteria > Bacillati > Actinomycetota > Actinomycetes > Micrococcales > Microbacteriaceae > Curtobacterium > Curtobacterium sp. C2H10. The sequence goes on from NZ_JABXGF010000082.1 coordinate 8,988, forward strand.
CAAGTGTCACGCCGCCGCGCGC
>NZ_JABXGF010000083.1:0-8289 GCF_025407985.1 Curtobacterium sp. C2H10
TCGTGCGACCTCGGCGGAGCGTCCGCGGCGTGTCGTGCGACCTCGACCGGCGACGACGCCGGGCGGACCCGCGCAGGGCGGGCCCGTGTCGGGCGGACCCGTGCCGGGCGGGACCGGGCGGGGCGGGACGACCACAGCACGGCGGCCACCACGACGACCCCGGCCGCGATCTCCACCACGTCCGGCACCTCCCCGAACGCCACCCACGAGGCGAACACCCCGACCACGGGGACGAGCATCGAGAACGGCGCGACGGTGCTCGACGGGTACGCCGCCATCAGCCGCGACCAGATGCCGTACCCGACGAGGGTCGCCACCAGCACGATGTAGAGCAGCCCGAGGTCCGCCGGCAGCGCCTCCGCGGTGAACGCCGTCCCGAGCGCGTTCCCGATGCGCGACGGCCCCTCGACGACGAACGACAGGACGGCCATCGGCACCGGCGGCACGATCGACCACCACAGCGTCAGGTGCAGCGGGTTGGCCGCCCCGGCCCGACGGGTCGCGACGTTGCCGATCGCCCACCCGAGGGCCCCGCACAGCGCGAGCACGACGGGCAGCAGCGCCGCCGCCTGCGCCCGGTGCACGGCGATCGCCGCCAGGGCCGCCACCGCGATCGTGACCCCGATCACCTGCCGGCCGGTGAGCCGCTCGCGCAGGAACACCCCGGCGAGCACCACCGTGAACGGCGCCGACGCCTGCAGGACGAGCGACGCCAGCCCGGACGGGAGCCCTGCGGCCATGCCGAGGTACAGGAACGCGAACTGCAGGACCCCGAGCCCGAAGCCGACGAGCAGGAGCCGGCCGAACGGGATCCTCGGACGCGGGACGAGCAGCACGGTCGGGACCGCGAGCAGCGTGAACCGCAGCGCGGCGAGCAGGAACGGCGGGAAGTGCTCGAGGGCGAGGGCCGTCGCGGGGAAGTTGAGCCCCCACACGACGGCGACGACCACGGCGAGGAGACGGTCACGGGTGCGCACGGGTCGATCGTGACCCAGCCGCGCCGTTCAGCACCAGCGAAGAGTTCCGTACCGACGTTGTAGGCTCCCTGCATGGTCGGCTTCGACGTGCAGCTCCTCGCCGTCCTCCGCGAACTCGCCGAGCGGGGGAGCGTCACCGCCGTCGCCGAGGCCGCGCACCGCACGCCCAGCGCCGTCTCGCAGCAGCTCCAGACCCTGCAGCGCCAGGTCGGCGTCCCCCTCGTCGAACGGGTCGGCCGCGGGGTCCGGCTCACCGAGCACGGCCGGGTGCTCGCCGGGCTGGCGAGCGGCGTCGCGACGGCGATCGCCACGGTGGACGCGGCGTGGCAGGAGCACCTCGGCGGCGCGACCGGGCGGGTGGACCTCGCCGTGTTCCCGTCGGCCGCGGAACTCCTGCTGCCCGGCCTGCTCACCCGGATGCGCGAGCACCCCGGCATCGACCTGGTGCTCGTCGACGTCGACGTCAGCGAGGACGCGTTCGGCCCCCTCGCCGCCGACCACGACGTCGTCATCGGGCACCGGCCGGACGGCGCCCCACCGGCCGGCCGGGAGGCGCTCGAGACCGTCCCGCTCCTCCGCGAGCCGCTCGACGTCGCGCTCCCGCTCGACCACCGGCTGGCCGCCCGCGAGCGGGTCCGCATCGACGACGTCGTCGGGGAGTCCTGGATCGGGGTGCCGGAGGGCTACCCGATCGACCGGGTGCTCACGGCCATGGCGGCGGCGACGGACACACCGCCGAGCGTCGGCTTCCGGACGATCCACCTGCCCGTCATCGAGAACCTCGTCGCCGCCGGACACGGGGTGGCGCTCGTGCCGCGGTACACCTCGGGGACCCGGGCGTCCGGTCGCTTCCACCTCGCCGAGCTCGCCGACGTCCGCGCGGGGCGGCGGATCGAGGCGCTCGTCCGGCCGGACCGTGCGGTCCGCTCCGTGGTCCGGACGGTCCTGGAGGCGCTGGTCGCCGAAGCCCTGGACGTCACCACCTGAGGCGGTGACGCTGCCGGCGGGGCCGCCCCGCGCCTCCAGGCCGTCGCTTGGTGAGCAGAAATGGTCGGGTCCCTGCTCGGGACCCGACCATTTCTGCTCACGAAGCGAGCGCCGCCCGCGGCGCGCGGCGCTCTACACGTCGAGGTGGTCGACCAGCTCGTCGGCGAGGCCCGTGTAGGTCGCCGGGGTGAGGTTCGTCAGCCGGGCCTTCGCGCCGGACGAGATGTCCAGGCCGTTCACGAACGCGACGAGCTCCGCCTGCCCGATGCGCTTCCCGCGCGTGAGCTCCTTGAGCATCGCGTACGGGTCCTCGATGTTCGACTGCCCGGCGGTGACCTCGGCGCGGATGACCGTCTGGATGGCCTCGGCCAGCACCTCCCAGTTGCGGTCGAGGTCCTCGGCGAGACGGACCTCGTTCACGGCGATCTCGCCCAGGCCACGGCGCAGGTTGTCAAGCGCGAGGAGCGAGTGCCCGAACGCGACGCCGATGTTCCGCTGCGTGGTCGAGTCGGTGAGGTCACGCTGGAGCCGCGACGTCACGAGCGTCTCGGACAGCGTGGAGAACAGCGCCGACGAGATCTCGAGGTTCGCCTCGGCGTTCTCGAACCGGATCGGGTTGATCTTGTGCGGCATCGTCGACGAGCCCGTGGCACCCGCCACCGGGATCTGCGTGAAGTACCCCATCGAGATGTAGGTCCACACGTCGGTCGCGAGGTTGTGCAGGATCCGGTTCGCGTGGCGCACCCGGTCGTACAGCTCGGCCTGCCAGTCGTGCGACTCGATCTGCGTCGTGAGGGGGTTCCAGGTGAGCCCGAGACCCTCGACGAACTCGCGGGAGAGTGCGGGCCAGTCGGCCTCGGGGTCGGCCGCGAGGTGCGCCGAGAACGTGCCGGTCGCGCCGGAGAACTTGCCGAGGTACTCGCCGCCCTCGATCTGGGACAGCACGCGCTCGAGGCGGTACACGACGACCGCGAGTTCCTTGCCGAGCGTCGTCGGCGTCGCCGGCTGCCCGTGCGTGTGCGAGAGCATCGGGACGCTCTTCAGCTCGTCGGCGAGCTCGCGGAGCCTCGCCACGACGGCGCGGTAGGCCGGCAGCCACACCTGGTCGACGGTGTCGCGGACGGTCAGCGCGTACGAGAGGTTGTTGACGTCCTCGCTCGTCGCGGCGAAGTGCGTGAGCTCGGCGATCGCGTCGAGCCCGAGCTCGGACAGACGGCGACGGACGAAGTACTCGACCGCCTTGACGTCGTGCCGCGTCGTGGCCTCGATCTCGGCGAGCTCGGCGATCTGCTCCTGGCCGAAGGTCTCCACGACCCGGCGGAGCGCGGCCTTGTCGTCGACGCTGAGCGGCGACGTGGTGAACATCGCGTGGTCGGTCAGGAAGATGAGCCACTCGACCTCGACCACGATGCGCGCGCGGTTGAGCCCGGCCTCGGAGAGGTGCTCGCCCACCGTGTGCACGATCGGGTAGTACCGCCCGTCGAGCGGGCTGATCGGCTGCGGGGGAAGGGGGGTCATGGGGCTCCCTGACGGACTGCCGGCTCGAGTTGGCGGAAGAGCGCCCGGCAGGCCCGTTCGACGGTCGAGAGCACTCGGTCGAACTCGTGCCGGTCCGCGTAGTACGGATCCGGTACGTCGGTCTGCTGGGGCCAGGCGTCGTCGTACCGCAGCAGGAGCGTCACCTTCGCGGCGTCGTCCATGGTCGGTGCCCACGAGCGCAGGATGCGTTCGTGGGAGCGGTCGAGTGCGACCACCAGATCGAGGTCCGGGAACCGGTCCGGATCGAACTGACGGGCGCGATGCCTGCTGCCATCGTATCCGCGCGCTGCGAGTGCTGCGATCGTGCGCTCGTCGGCGGGCTCGCCGACGTGCCAGTCGCCGGTGCCGGCGGACTCGACCTGGAACCGGTCGGCCATGCCGGCGTCCGCCGCGAGCTGGGCGAAGACGATGCCGGCCATGGGGGAGCGGCAGATGTTGCCGCTGCAGACGAACGAGACCCGGAAGGGGGCGTCGGCGTCCGGGGTCATGGGGACATCATGGCGCAGGGAGCGTCCGTCCGCGACGCTGCTGCCGTCGGGAGGCGCGGTGCCGGTCCGGTCGTCGGCCCACCCCGACGGGGTGCTCGCCGACGGGTCGTCGGCCAGCGTCACGCGCGCGGGCGGTTCAGCACCGGCCGCACGAACAGCCCGATCAGCCACGCGAACACCGCGAGCACGAAGGCGCCGACGATGCCCCAGCCGAACGAGTCGACCTGCAGCCCGAAGCCGAAGGCGTCCGAGATCCCGGCGACGATGAGCAGCAGGATCGCGTTCACGACGAAGGAGATGAGCCCGAGCGTGAGGATGTAGATCGGGAAGGCCACGATCCGGATGAGCGTGCCGATGACCGCGTTCACGAGGCCGAACACGAACGCCACGAGCAGGTAGGTGAGCACGGTGGCCGTGGTGCCGCCGTCGCCGAAGGGCGTGACGGAGACGCCGCTGACGATCAGCGTGGTGAGCCAGAGGGCGACGGCGTTGACGACGAGGCGGACGAGGAATCGCATGCGTCCATGATGCCCTCCGGTACCCGCGGACGGGCCGGTAGCCTGATCCCGTGACTGACGAGCGCGTGCACATCCGGCCCGAGATCGCCGTTCTCCCCGCCTACAAGCAGGGGCGCCAGGCCGCGGCCGACGCCTTCAAGCTGTCGAGCAACGAGAACCCGTTCCCGCCGCTGCCCGGCGTCGTCGAGGCCGTGCAGGCGCAGACCGCGTTCAACCGCTACCCCGACGCCACCGCCCTCGCCGTCCGAGCCGTGCTCGCGAACCGCTTCGGCACCACCGTCGACGAGGTCCACGTCGCCCCCGGCAGCGTCGCGATCCTCCACGAACTCGCCAAGGCCACCTCCGGCCCGGGCGACGAGATCGTCTACGCGTGGCGTTCCTTCGAGGCCTACCCCGGCGTCGTCACGGTCGCCGGCGCCACGAGCGTGCAGGTGCCGAACCGCCCCGACGGCGGTCACGACCTCGACGCGATGTCCGCCGCCGTCACCGAGCGCACCCGCCTCGTGATCGTCTGCACGCCGAACAACCCGACCGGCCCGATCGTGACCGGCGCGGAGTTCGAGGCGTTCATGGCGCAGGTGCCCGCGACCGTGCTCGTGGTCCTCGACGAGGCCTACGCCGAGTTCGTCACCGAGCCGACCGCCGTCCGTGGCGCCCCGCTGCTCGAGCGGTACCCGAACCTCGTCGTGCTCCGCACCTTCTCGAAGGCGTACGGGCTGGCCGGACTCCGCGTCGGGTACGCCCTCGGCCCGGCGTACGTGCTCGATGCCGTACGCGCCTGCGCCATCCCGCTCTCGGTCACGGCGCAGGGCCAAGCGGCGGCACTCGCGAGCCTCGAACGCGAGTCCGAACTGCTCGAGCGCGTGTCCGAGATCGCTGTCCTGCGGGACCGCGTCGTCACGTCGCTCCGCGAGCAGGGCTGGGACGTACCCGACGCCCAGGGCAACTTCGTGTGGCTGCCGACCGGCGAGCTGACGGCGCACGCGACGGAGCGCTTCGAGCAGGCCGGCATCATCGTCCGGGCCTTCGGGAACGAGGGCATCCGCATCTCGATCGGGGAGCACGAGGCTGTGGGAACGCTCCTCGAAACAGCACGGTCGCTTGTGGGGGACCTCCAGGCAGCCGAGTAGTCGCTGCCGCTACGCTGGCCCGCATGTCATTCCGCGCCGCGGCCCCCGCGACGACCACCGTCCGGCTCCTCGACCCCGAGGGCCGGTTCGTGGAGACCGACGAGAACGCCGAGTTCGCCGCCGCCGCGCGGGCGATCCCGGACGAGACCCTGCTCGCGATGCACCGTCGCATGGTCCTCACCCGTCGGTTCGACCACGCTGGTCACAACCTCCAGCGCACCGGTCAGCTCGGCCTCTGGGTGCCGAGCCACGGGCAGGAAGCCGCACAGACCGGCTCCGCCTTCGCCCTCCGCGCGCAGGACCACGTCTTCCCGTCCTACCGCGAGCACGCGGTCACGATGCACCGCGGCGTCGAGCCGATGGAGATCATCGCGATGTACCGCGGCCAGACGCACGGCGGGTGGGACCCGGACGAGCGCGGCAACACCCACATCTCCACCCTGGTGATCGGCTCGCAGACCCTGCACGCCACCGGGTACGCGCTCGGGCAGAAGCTCGACGGCGACGTCGGCACGGGTGACCCCGACCGCGACGCGTGCTCGATCGTGTACTTCGGCGACGGCGCGACGAGCCAGGGCGACGTGAACGAGGCGTACGTGTTCTCGGCCTCGACGAAGGCCCCCGTCGTCTTCTTCCTGCAGAACAACCACTGGGCGATCTCGGTGCCGGTGTCGGTCCAGTCGCCGACCCCGCTCGTCGACCGTCCGCGCGGCTTCGGGATCCCGAGCGTCCTCATCGACGGCAACGACATCCTCGCCTCCTACACGGCCTCGGTCGTCGCCACCGACCACGCCCGCAGCGGCCAGGGCCCGGCGTTCATCGAGGCCGACACGTACCGCATCGGCGCGCACACCAGCTCCGACGACCCGAGCCGCTACCGCGCGGAGGGCGAGCTCGAGGACTGGGTCCGCCGCGACCCGATCGTCCGGTCCGAGGCGTACCTGCGCTCCAAGGGCGCGACCGACGAGCAGTTCGCCGCGTTCGACGAAGAGGGCGAGGACATCGCCGCCGACGTCCGCCGCCGCACCGTGGCCCTGACACCGCCGTCCGTCGACGTCATGTTCGACAACGTCTACCGCGAGCCGCACCCGCTGATCGCCGAGCAGAAGGCCTGGCTCGAACAGTACGAGGCCGGCTTCGAAGGGGGCGCCCACGCATGAGCACCACCGAGCAGCTCTTCGACTACACCCTGCGCTCCCACCCGGGCGCCGGCGAGGTCCCGAGCGACCCCACCCCGACCCTGACGATGGCCAAGGCGCTCAATGCCGGGCTCGCCGCCGCGATGCAGGCGGACGACAAGGTCCTGCTGATGGGCGAGGACATCGGCGCACTCGGCGGTGTGTTCCGCATCACCGAGGGCCTGCAGGAGAAGTTCGGCCCCGAGCGCGTGCGGGACACCCCGCTCGCCGAGGCCGGCATCATCGGCACCGCGATCGGCCTGGCCCTGCGCGGCTACCGCCCGGTCGTCGAGATCCAGTTCGACGGCTTCGTCTGGCCGGGCTTCGACCAGATCACCTCGCAGCTCGCGAAGATGGCGAACCGGCTGCCGGCGCACATGTCGCTGCCCGTCGTCATCCGCATCCCCTACGGCGGCCACATCGGCGCCGTGGAGCACCACCAGGAGTCGCCCGAGGCGTACTTCGCGCACACCCCGGGTCTCCGCGTGGTCAGCCCGAGCACGCCGAACGACGCCTACTGGATGATCCAGGAAGCAGTGGCCTCGAAGGACCCGGTCGTCTTCCTCGAGCCGAAGTCGCGCTACTGGCCGAAGGGCCAGGTGGACCTCGTCGACGGGCACGTCCCGATGCACACGACGCGCGTCGCCCGCACCGGCACCGAGGTCACCCTCGTCGGCCACGGCGCGATGGTCGCCACGCTCATGCAGGCGGCGGAGATCGCCGAGGGCGAGGGCACGAGCTGCGAGGTCATCGACCTCCGCTCGATCTCGCCGATCGACTGGGAGCCGCTCCTGGCATCGGTCCGGAAGACCGGTCGTCTCGTCATCGCGCAAGAGGCCTCCGGCTTCGTCAGCGTCGGCAGCGAGATCGCCGCGACCGTCGCCGAGAAGGCGTTCTACACGATGCAGGCCCCGCCGCTCCGGGTCTCCGGGTTCGACGTCCCGTTCCCGGTGTCGAAGCTGGAGCACCTGCACCTGCCGGACGCCGACCGCGTCCTCGAGGCCGTCGACCGCGCCCTCGCCTACTGACCTCCCTGTCCGAGCTCGACCAGAACGCCGAAGGAGCCGTAGTGGCCGTCGCCGAATTCCCCCTGCCCGACGTGGGTGAGGGCCTCACCGAGGCCGAGATCGTGCAGTGGCGCGTCGCGATCGGTGACGAGATCACCGTCGACCAGGTCCTCGTCGAGATCGAGACGGCGAAGTCCCTCGTCGAGCTCCCGTCGCCGTTCTCCGGCACCGTCACCGGCCTGCTCGTCTCCGAGGGCGACACCGTCGAGGTCGGCAAGCCGATCATCCGCGTGGAGTCCGACGCGCAGGTCGCGTCCGGTGCGCCGGTCGCCGGCCCAGGAGGCGCGGCGCACGTCGACCAGAGCGTCCCGACCTCGCCGGACGTCACCGCCACCCCGCCGGCACCGGCCGCTCCCGCCGCCCCGGTCACGCAGACCCCCGCCGCTCCCGCCGCCCCGGTCACGC
>NZ_JABXGF010000084.1:0-8281 GCF_025407985.1 Curtobacterium sp. C2H10
GCCGGCCGCGCCGGTTGCGCGGCTCGACCCGCTTCTGACGGGAGGCGCGGTGCGGCCCCGACCCGCGCCTCCCCTCCGTCAGGTGCTCGACGCGGCCATGCGATCCACCCGGTACGCATCGGCGAGGTCGCGGGAAGTGCCGCTCCGCGGCGCGCGCGACGGCGCATTGCGCGACCTCGCCACAGCACACGCGGCGTGTCGTGCGACCTCGACGACGGACACCCGGCCCCGGACGCGCAGACCCGGCCCCAGACCCGCGACCCCGACCGGTCACGACTCGCCGCGTACGACTCGCCGAGCGGGCAGAACGCACCGCCACGACGCGTCGAGCGCGACGTATTTCGCCCGCTCGGCGACGCGCACGCGACGCCAGCGCGCCCGCTCGGCGACGCGCACGCGACGTCAGCGCGCCGCGCGCCCCAACCGCCGCCGCCGGAGCCGGTTGATCCGCGTCGCCCAGGTCGGCCCCTCGTAGAGGAACGCCGTGTAGCCCTGCACCAGGGTCGCCCCGGCGTCGATGCGGTCCTGCACGTCCTGCTCGGTCGTGACGCCGCCGACCGCGATCACGCAGAAGTCCGACGGCACCGCGGCCCGGACCCGCCGCAGGACCTCGAGCGACCGAGCCGCGACCGGTGCGCCGGACAGTCCCCCGGCGCCCATCGCCTCGACGTCCGCAGCCGGCGTGCGGAGTCCCGAGCGGGAGATCGTGGTGTTGTTCGCGATGACGCCGGCCAGCCCGAGGGAGACGGCGAGCCCGGCGATCGCGTCGATCTGCTCGTCGGTGAGGTCCGGCGCGATCTTCACCAGCACCGGCACCTTGCCGGCGGCGTCGCGCACGGCGGTGAGCAGCGGGCGGAGCTGGTCGAGCTCCTGCAGGCCGCGCAGCCCGGGCGTGTTCGGCGAGCTGACGTTGACCGCCAGGTAGTCCGCGAACGGTGCGAGCCTGCGCGTCGACTCGAGGTAGTCGTCGACGGCGTCCTCGACGGCGACGACCCGGCTCTTGCCGATGTTCACGCCGATGACGGGCCGCCCGGGGTTGCGGCGGGCACGCTCCAACCGACGTGCTGCTGCGGCGGCACCGTGGTTGTTGAAGCCCATGCGGTTGATGAGGGCGCGGTCGGGGACGAGCCGGAAGAGCCGCGGGCGCTCGTTGCCGGGCTGCGGCTTGGCGGTGATGGTGCCGACCTCGACGTGCCCGAACCCGAGGACACCGAGTCCGGCGATCCCCCGGGCGTCCTTGTCGAACCCGGCGGCCAGGCCGAAGCGCGACGGGAAGTGGATCCCCATGGTCGTCACGCCGTCGGCGGCGGAGGGCCGCGAGTAGCGCTCGACGAGCCGTCCGACGACGGGCACGTGCGGCAGCCACTTGATCACCGCGAACGCGATGTGGTGCGCGCGCTCGGGGTCCATGTTGGCGAACACCGAGCGGAACACGACGGAGTACCCGCCGCGGACGATCCGTTCTGCGATGCCGCTCACGCGCCGGCCCCGGCCGGGGACGAGCCGGCGACCGGGTCGGCCACGCCGTGGTGGTCGCGGCGGAGCTGGCCGATGGCGTCCTCGAAGTCCTCGAGCGAGTCGAAGGCCTTGTAGACGCTGGCGAACCGGAGGTAGGCGACCTCGTCGAGTTCGCGGAGCGGCGCGAGGATCGCGAGCCCGATGTCGTTCGCGTCGATCTGGCTCGACCCCGATGACCGCACGGTCTCCTCGACGCGCTGCGCGAGGATCGCCAGGTCGCCGTCGGTCACCGGGCGTCCCTGGCAGGCCTTGCGCACGCCGGACACGATCTTGTCGCGGCTGAACGGCTCGGTCACCCCGTTGCGCTTCACCACGTTGAGCGAAGCGGTCTCGGTGGTCGAGAAACGGCGGCCGCAGTTCGGGCACTGACGACGGCGACGGATGGAGGTTCCGTCGTCGCTCGTCCGGGAGTCGACGACGCGGGAGTCCGGGTGGCGGCAGAAGGGGCAGAACATGTCGACCCCAGGCTACCGGTTCGTGCGCTCCGTCACGGCGGCGCCGTGCGCGGGGAGCTGCTCCTCGGTCGCGAGGGCGACGATGTGCGGCGCGACCTCGGCGAGGGCCTCGGGCGAGTAGCGGATGACCTGCTGCGGGCGGAGGAACGTCGACGCGGACAGTCCGGAGCCGAAGCGTGCCTGCCCGCCGGTCGGCAGGACGTGGTTCGACCCGGCCAGGTAGTCACCGAGGCTGACCGGCGTGCTCGGCCCGACGAACACCGCGCCCGCGGCGTCGATGTCGGCGAGGACCGCGTCGTCGTCGGTGGTCTGGATCTCGAGGTGCTCCGGCCCGTAGGCGTTGCTCACGGTCGCCGCGTCGGCGAGCGAGTCCACGAGCACGATCGCGGACTGCGGTCCGTCCAGGGCGACCTGGAGGCGCGACGCGGTCCCGACACGCGCAGCACGTTCCGGGATGGCCGCCTCCACCGCGTCGGCGAACGCCGCCGACGTCGTCACGAGCACGCTGCCGGCCTGCTCGTCGTGCTCGGCCTGGCTGATGAGGTCGGCGGCCACGTACCCGGGGTCCGCGGTGTCGTCGGCGATCACGAGGATCTCCGTCGCGCCGGCCTCGGCGTCGATGCCGACGACACCGCGCACGAGGCGCTTGGCCGCTGCGACGTAGTTGTTGCCGGGACCCGTGACGAGGTCGACCGGCTCGAGGCCGATCGACGGGACGCCGTACGCCAGCGCACCGACGGCTCCGGCGCCGCCCATGGCGTAGACCTCGTCGATGCCGAGCAGGCCGGCCGCCGCGAGGATCGTCGGGTGCACCGCTCCCCCGTGGTCACGCTGCGGGGGCGACACGAGCGCGATCGACCGTACGCCGGCGACCTGGGCGGGGACGACGTTCATGACGACGCTCGACGGGTACACCGCCTTGCCACCGGGCACGTAGAGGCCCACGCGGCGCATCGGCTGCCAGCGCTGGTGCACCTCGGCGCCGTCGGCCAGGGTGGTCACGGACGCGGCGGGCACCTGCGCCGCACTCGCTGCCCGGACCCGGCGGATGGCCTCGTCGAGCGCTTCCCGGAGCTCGGGCGTGAGGCCGGCGACGGCCGCGGCGATCTCGGCAGCGGGGACCCGCACGTGCTCGGGCGCCCCCCCGTCGAACCGTTCGGCCTGGTCGTGCAGCGCCGACGCCCCGTGCTCGCGGACGGCGTCGACGAGCTCGCGGGCGGCGTCCACCGCGTGCGAGACGTCACCGGCGGCGCGCGGCATGAGTCGGAGGAGTTCGGCACGGGCGGGGAGGCCGCCACGGAGGTCGATTCGCTGCATCATCAGGTGGTCAAGCCTACCGAGCGCGGACGGGAGGTCGGTGGCGGACCGGCACCGCGCCTCCTGGCCCGCGCTGAGGGGGCCCGGGGCCCGCGTCGTCAGGCCAGCGCGTCGACGACGGGGCGGTGTCGGGCGGCGGCTGCCGCGTCCCAGGCGCCGAGCAGGTGGAGCGTCGCGATGCGGAACGCGAGCGCGCGCACGAGCAGTTGGTCCCACTCCGCGACGTCGGCACCGAGCGCGTCGAGCTGCGCGACCGGGACGCCGTGCCAGCACACCGCGTCGACTGCGGCGACGGCCGCGCCGAACCCGGCGGGTCGCCAGGACGGCGGCCAGTCGATGACGGCGGGGACGGCGGCGTCGGCGGCATCGGCGAAGAGGACGTTGCCGAGCAGGTCGCCGTGGACGAGCTGCGACCGTGCTCGGACGGGCCGGAAGGCCGCGGCGAGGCGGTCGAGCGTGGGGTCGTCCGGCAGGCGCGCTGCTCCCCAGGCCATCCGGTCGGCGCGGCCCCACGGGTCCTCGGGGCGCGGCGCGGACGGGGCGAGGAACGCGGGGCGACCGAGGTGTGCGATCGCTCGGTGGAAGGCGTTCCCGACGCGGATGACGTCGGCGACCCGGGTCTCGTCGGCGCGGCCGGGCAGCCACTCCCAGGCCTCCCATGCGCCGGCGCGCCACGGGCCGTCGACCGTCCGGACTGGTCGAGGTGTGCGGAACGTCGAGGTGTGCGCCAGCTCGGCGAGGATGCCCGCCCGCCAGTCCGTCACCGTCGCGCCGTCGTGCGGTCGGAGGACGACGTCGCCGGCGCGCCAGGTCAGCCCGCGCCCGCCCGCGAGCCGTTCGAGCCGCTGGTCGCCCACGCCGAAGGCACGCAGGGTGCCGGCGTCCGGACCGCCCGCCACGGTGTTCACGCGGTCCGGAGCACCTTCGACATCGGACGGCCCTTCGCGACCTCGTCGACGAGCTTGTCCAGGTACCGGATCTGCCGCATGAGCGGGTCGTCGAGTTCCTCGATCCGGACGCCGCAGATCACGCCGGTGATGAGCGGTGCGTTCGGATGGAGGTGCGCGGCCGCGAAGAAGTCTTCGAACGTGGTCTCGTCGGCGAGGTGCTGCTCGAGCGCGGCGTCATCGAACCCCGTGAGCCACTCGATCACTGCGTCGAGCTCGGCCTTGGTGTGCCCCTTGCGCTCCACCTTCGCGAGGTAGTGCGGGTACACAGCCGCGAACGGCGTGCCGAAGATGCGGTGCCCTGCCATCGTCAGACCAGGCAGCGCGGCCCGAGCAGGCTCTTCAGCTCGCCGAAGAGGTCGGGCGTCAGGTTCACCGGGAACGGCAGCTCGAACGTGCGGGCGACGTCGTCCTTGATGAGCTTCAACCGGACCTCGGTCTCGCCGCTGTGCCGACCGAGGACGGCGGCGAGTTCGGTCACCGTCGTGGTCGTCGCCTGCCGCTCGGGCAGGCTCAGCGTCAGCGGCCCGGACCCCATGGCGTCACCGACGTTCGGCTGGAACATGCTCACCGCGTGCAGGGCCTTGCCGTCGTCGCGCACGTTGACACGACCGCGCAGGACCACGATCGAGTCGGCGACGAGCGACGGCCCGAACTCCTGGTAGGTCTTGCCCAGGAACATCACGCCGATCTGGCCGCCGAAGTCCTCGATGTCGACGATGCCGTACGGGTTGCCGCTGGACTTCGCCACCCGGTGCTGCACGCTCGTCAGGAGCCCCGCGACGGTGACCGTCTCACCCTCGACCGAGTCGTCGGCCGCGATGAGGTCGGCGATGGTGATCGACTGGTGCTTCGCCAGCTCGATCTCGAGCCCGGCGAGCGGGTGGTCGGAGACGTACAGGCCGAGCATGTCCCGTTCGAACGCGAGCTTGTCGCGCTTGGACCACTCCGGACGGTCGGGCACCTGGGACACGACGGCTGCCGACGGCTGTTCCTCGGCGACCTCGGCGAAGAGCGAGTCGAAGTCGAACCCGACGTTGCCGTGGGCCTCGTCGCGCTTGACCTTCACCGCACCTTCGACGGCGCCCTCGTGGATCTCGACGAGTGCACGGCGGGAATCGCCGAACTCGTCGAACGCACCGGCCTTGATGAGCGACTCGACCGTGCGCTTGTTCGCCGACGAGATGGGGATCTTGCGGAGGAAGTCGTGGAAGGACTCGAACGCGCCCTTCTCGGTGCGGGCCTGGACGATGTCGTCGACGACGTTGAAGCCGACGTTGCGGATCGCGCCCATGCCGAAGCGGATGTCCTCGCCGACGGCGGCGAAGAAGCCGATCGACTCGTTGACGTCCGGCGGCATGACCTTGATGCCCATCCGGCGGCACTCGTTGAGGTACAGCGCGAGCTTGTCGCGGGCGTCGCCGACGCTCGTCAGCAGGGCAGCCATGTACTCGGCCGGGTAGTGCGCCTTGAGGTACGCGGTCCAGAACGACACCACGCCGTACGCCGCCGAGTGCGCCTTGTTGAACGCGTAGTCGGAGAACGGCAGCAGGATGTCCCACAGCGTCTTGATGGCAGCGGCCGAGTAGCCGTTGTCCTGCATGCCCTTCTCGAAGCCGGCGTACTGCTTGTCCAGCTCGGACTTCTTCTTCTTGCCCATCGCGCGGCGGAGGATGTCCGCTTGGCCGAGGGAGAACCCGGCCACCTTCTGCGCGATGGCCATGACCTGCTCCTGGTAGATGATCAGGCCGTAGGTCGTGCCGATGATGTCCTGCAGGGGCTCCTCGAGCTCCGGGTGGATCGGCGTGATCGGCTGCTCGCCGTTCTTGCGGAGCGCGTAGTTCGTGTGCGAGTTCGCACCCATGGGGCCCGGACGGTACAGGGCGATGAGCGCGGAGATGTCCTCGAAGTTGTCGGGCTTCATCAGGCGCAGCAGCCCACGCATCGGTCCGCCGTCGAGCTGGAACACGCCGAGGGTGTCACCACGCTGCAGGAGCGCGTACGCCTCGGGGTCCTCGAGCCCCATGTTCTCGAGGTCGAGCTCGATCCCACGGTTCGTCTTGATGTTGTCGAGGGCGTCACTGATGATCGTGAGGTTGCGGAGCCCCAGGAAGTCCATCTTGATCAGGCCGAGCGACTCCGCTGCCGGGTAGTCGAACTGCGTGACGATCTGGCCGTCCTGCTCGCGCTTCATCACGGGGATGATGTCGATCAGCGGGTCGCTCGACATGATGACGCCGGCGGCGTGCACGCCCCACTGGCGCTTCAGCCCCTCGAGCCCGAGCGCGGTGTCGAACACCGTCTTCGCCTCGGGGTCGGTCTCGACGACCGTGCGGACGTCCACGGCTTCCTTGTAGCGCGGGTGGTCCTTGTCGAAGATCCCGGTGAGCGGGATGTCCTTGCCCATCACGGGCGGCGGCATCGCCTTGGTGAGCTTCTCGCCCATGCCGAACGGGAAGCCCAGGACACGCGAGGAGTCCTTGAGCGCCTGCTTCGCCTTGATCGTGCCGTACGTGACGATCTGCGCGACACGCGCCGACCCGTACTTCTCGGTGACGTACTTGATCGCCTCACCGCGGCGCCGGTCGTCGAAGTCGACGTCGAAGTCGGGCATCGAGACACGGTCCGGGTTGAGGAAGCGCTCGAAGATCAGGCCGTGCCGGATCGGGTCGAGGTCGGTGATGCGCATCGCGTACGCCACCATCGAGCCGGCACCGGAACCACGGCCGGGACCGACGCGGATGCCGTTGTTCTTCGACCAGTTGATGAAGTCGGCGACCACGAGGAAGTACCCCGGGAAGCCCATCTGGTTGATGATGCCGACCTCGTAGTCGGCGCGTTCCTGGACCTCGCGCGTGATGCCGTCGGGGTACCGGTACTCGAGGCCCTTCGCCACCTCTTTCTCGAACCACGAGTGCTCGGTCTCCCCCTCGGGCACGGGGAACTTCGGCATGTAGTTGGCCGCGGTGTCGAACTCGACGTTGCACCGCTCGGCGATGAGCAGCGTGTTGTCGCAGGCCTCGGGGTTGTCACGGAAGAGGTGCCGCATCTGCTGCGGGGTCTTCAGGTAGAACTCGTCGGCGTCGAACTTGAAGCGGTTCGGGTCGTTCAGGGTCGACCCGGACTGGACGCAGAGCAGCGCCGCGTGCGACTTGGCGTCGTGCGAATGCGTGTAGTGCAGGTCGTTCGTGCCGACCAGCGGGATGTCGAGGTCCTTCGCCAGTCGGATCAGGTCACTCATGATCCGACGTTCGATCTCGAGCCCGTGGTCCATGACCTCGGCGAAGTAGTTCTCCTTGCCGAAGATGTCGCGGTAGTCCGCCGCGGCCTTGACGGCTTCGTCGTACTGGCCGAGCCGCAGCCGGGTCTGGATCTCCCCCGAGGGGCAGCCCGTCGTGGCGATGATGCCGTCGTGGTACTCCTCGAGCAGCTCGATGTCCATGCGGGGCTTGAAGTAGTACCCCTCGATCGACGCCTTGCTCGAGAGCCGGAACAGGTTGTGCATGCCCGTCGTGTTCTCGGCGAACATCGTCATGTGCGTGTACGCGCCGGAGCCGGACACGTCGTCGCCGCCGCCGTCGCCCCAGCGCACACGGGTCTTGTCGGTCCGGTGGGTGCGCGGCGTGATGTACGCCTCGGTCCCGATGATCGGCTTGACGCCGCCGGCCTTGGCGGCCTTCCAGAACTCGAACGCGCCGAACATGTTGCCGTGGTCGGTCACGGCCACGGCGGGCATGCCCTGCGCGGCGGTCTCGGCTACGAGGTCGCCGAGCCTGGCGGCGCCGTCGAGCATCGAGTACTCACTGTGCACGTGCAGGTGGACGAAGGAGTCGGAATCCGACACGGAACCTCCGGTTCGCGGGAGCTGCTGCGGTCTGGGAACAGCCTAACCGCGACCGGGGACAAGCCCGGGCGCGTCGAGGCGGACGGGAGGCGCGGTGCGGGCCCGACCCGCGCCTCCCGTACGTCAGGGCGTCGCGCCGTCCAGGGCGCGCAACACGCCGCGCGCGTCCCGCCGAGAGCGCACGAAGTGCCGCTCCGCAG
>NZ_JABXGF010000085.1:0-7677 GCF_025407985.1 Curtobacterium sp. C2H10
GTGCGGGGCCGACCCGCGCCTCCAGGCCGTCAGCGGGTCGCGGGAGGCAGCCGCACCAGCTCGACCGACAGGTCGCGGCCGTCGACCGCACCGCGCATCCACGTGTGGTCCGGCTGGCGGCGCCGGTCCGTCGGCGAACCCGGATTGAGCAGCCGCAGCCCCGACGGCGCGACCGTGTCCCACGGGATGTGCGAGTGGCCGAAGACGAGCACGTCGACGTCCGGGTACGCGGCCGTCATGCGACGCTCACGGCCCGTCGCGGCACCGGTCTCGTGCACCAGGGCGACGCGCAGGTCCTCGACGACGAAGCGGGCCTCGAGCGGCAGGCGGTCGTCGAACTCGGGGCCGTCGTTGTTGCCGCGGACGCCCTCGAAACGCGCCGACCGGGCCTGGACGGCATCGAGCGTCGCGAGGTCCACCCAGTCGCCGGCGTGCACCACGAGGTCCGCGGCGTCGATGTCCGCCCAGAGCCCGGCGGGCAGGTCCTTCGCCCGCTTCGGCAGGTGGGTGTCCGAGAGCAGGACGAACGAGGTCGTCACGGCGTGGTGCGTCCGGGCATCGGCAGCCCCGCCTCGTCCGCGGCGCCGAGCCGTTCGAGGAGCCCCGCGAGGAGCGCGATGTCGTCGTCCGACCAGCTCGCGAGCCGTTCGTCGAGCGCGTCGCGGTGCAGCTGCACGGAGCGTTCGAGTGCAGCACGGCCGGCATCGGTGGCCACGAGGGGCTTGGCGTTGCCGGTCCCGCCGTCGACCGTCCGGATGAGCCCGGCCGCCAGCAGCCCGGACAGCTGCCGCGAGATCGTGGAGCGGTTCAGCCGCAGGTACCGGGCGATGTCGATCGCCATGCAGCCCTCGTGCTGGACGACGAAGTCGACGAGGGACTGGTCGACGACGCTGAGGATCGCCTCCGAGCCGCGTGCCCGGATGCTCGCGCGGCGGGTGATGCGGGCGAGTTCCGTGTACGCGCGTCCGATGTCGCTGTTGCGGACATCGGGCCTCGGTTCGCTCATCGGACGGACTCCAGCCTGTCTGCGCCGGGACCTGCCGGCGGTGTTCGGTCCCGCCACCATACCGGCGGGTACGGATCGCGCCGGCTCAGTGACCCGCCGCGGCGGCCCGCAGGGCGGGGATGTCCAGCTTGACCATCTGCATCATGGCCTCGAAGACGCGGGCGTTCGCCTCGGGGTCGCCCGAGCCGGTCATCAGGTCGCCCATCATCGACGGGGTGACCTGCCACGCCACACCCCAGCGGTCGAAGAGCCACCCGCACCGGCTCGGACGGCCACCGTCGGCGAGCAGGGCGTCCCAGATGCGGTCGAGCTCCTCCTGGTCGTCGACGTCCACCTGGAACGAGACCGCGTCGGTGTGCTCGTGCCCCGGACCGCCGTTCATCGCACGGTAGGGCTTGCCGAGGAGCGTGAACTCGACGACGAGGGTCTGCCCGTCCGGGGTCTTGCTCACGCTGTCGATGCTGCTGTCGGGGAAGAGCGACACGTAGTGCTCCGCCGCCTGCTCGGCCTGGTCGTCGTACCAGAGGAACGGGGTGATCGTCGGCATGGGCGGGGCCTTCCGGTTCGGCTCAGTCCGCAGCGCCGCGGCTGAGCAGGTCTGCCTTCTCGGGGTGCTCGTCGAACCACTTGCCGACGAACCAGCACATCGGGACGATGCGCCGGGTGGAGTTCGCCTCGACGTCGGCGACCGCGAAGTCGACGAGCTCGGCGGCGTACCCGTGCCCACGGTGCTTCGGCACCGTGTACGTGTGTGGGAACGCGATCGCGTCGCCGTTCTCGCGGTAGTCGAGGACGCTCACGAGTTCGCCGCCGACGTACATCGCGTAGCGGTCCTGGTCGGCTTCGTCGCGGAACTCGTGGTCCATGCCGCCATCATGCACCCTCGGCGGCAGCGAGGGCGGCAGGCGGTCAGGCCGTCGGGAATGGGCGGGTCGGGGTCGGGCGTTGCTCGGACACCATGACGACAATCGGCATCATCGGCGCAGGCAACATCGGATCCCAGCTCGCACGGCTGGCGGTGCGGAACGGACACGAGGTGGTGATCGCGAACTCCCGCGGCCCCGAGACCCTCACGGACCTGGTCGCGGAGCTCGGCGCGGGTGCCCGTGCCGCGACCCGCGACGAGGCGGCGGCCGCTGGCGAGATCGTCGTCGTCACGACCCCGCTCGCCGCGATCGAGACCATCCCGGCCGGCCCCCTCGAGGGCAAGGTCGTGATCGACACGAACAACTACTACCCGCAGCGCGACGGCCGCATCGAGGCGCTCGACTCCGAGACCACCACGACCGCGGAGCTCCTGCAGGACCACCTCCCCGGCGCCCGGGTCGTGAAGGCGTTCAACCACATCGGCGCCGCGGACCTCACCGGCCACGCCTCCGCTGCGGGCACCCCGGACCGTCGCGCGCTCGTGGTGGCCGGGGACGACGCCGAGGCCAAGCGGGTCGTGTCGGACCTCATCGACCAGTTCGGGTTCGACGTCGTGGACGCCGGGCCCCTCGCCGAGGGCTGGCGCATCCAGCGCGACACCCCCGGGTACGGCCCGCGGCTGACCGCGGCGGAGCTGCGCGAGGCGCTCGCGTCCGCGGAGCGGTACCGCGACATGTAGGTCGCGACCCCCTGCGGGACGGGAGGCGCGGGTCGGTCCGGCACCGCGCCTCCCGTCCCGCAGGACGACCGTCCTCACGCGCTGGCCGACACTTCACGCGCCCTGTCACGCGTGACGTGTCACTCAGCGCGTGAGGACGCCCACGGCTGCCGGCCGCGGCCGCGGGCCGCGGCGCGCCCGCTCAGGCGCCGTCGAAGACGAGCGTCATCTCGGCGAGGTCGTCCTCGGACGGCTCCCACGCCGTCCCGGCCTCGGCGTTCTGCCGGATCTGCTCCGGCTTCGTCGCCCCCGCGATGACGCTCGACAGCCCGGGCTGCGCCAGCAACCACGCGAAGGTCGCCTGCAGCATCGTGACGCCGCGCTCGTCGCAGAACCGCTGGAACTCCTCGAGGATCTCCCACGGCGCGTCCTGCAACAGCTGCGGCTTCGCCGTGGTGAGCCGCCCGTCCGCGGGCCCGCCTGCCTTCGTGTACTTGCCCGTCAGCAGGCCGTTGTACAGCGGGAAGTACGGCAGGAACCCGAGCGCGTACGCACGGACGGCCGGCAGCACCTCGTCCTCGACGCCCCGGGCGAGCGGGCTGTACTCGTTCTGCGCGGACACGAACGCGGTGGTGCCGGCGATGGAGGCGGTGAGCTCGGCCTCGGCGATCTGCCACCCGGCGAAGTTCGAGTGGCCGATGTAGCGGATCTTGCCCTCGCGGACGAGGTCGTCGAGCACGGACAGCGTCTCCTCGATCGAGGTCACGTCGTCCGGGCCGTGCATCTGGTAGAGGTCGATCCAGTCCGTCCCGAGGCGCTTGAGCGACGACTCGACCGCCAGCCGCACGTACCGCCGGGAGCCCCGCACGCCCCAGTCCGGCCCGTTCACCCCCTGCATGTCCATGCCGAACTTCGTGGCGAGGACGATCTCGTCGCGACGTCCCGCGATGGACCTGCCGAGGAGTTCCTCGGACAGCCCGCACCGGCCGCCGTAGACGTCCGCGGTGTCGAACAGGGTGACGCCGGCGTCGAGGGCCGCGTGGACGACGGCGTCCGTGCCCTCCTGCGTCTCGGTCAGCGTGCCGGGTCGGCCGAAGTTGTTGCAGCCGATGCCGACGGTGGAGACGACGAGCCCCGACGGCCCGAGTGGACGGTGTTCGATTCCGGTCATGCCCCGACCGTACCGGCGACCCCGGAACTGGGGCTGCGCCAGCCGCACGGGTTGCCGTTAGAACTGACGATGGATCAGCCTACGGAGGGAGCACCGCAGTGGCATCGCATCGCATGCCGGACGAGGACCGGCCGCGTCGCGCCGTCCCCGACTGGGTCACGGCTCCCCCCGAGGGCGCGGCAGACGGCCTGGAGGCGCGCCCCGCCCCCGTCGCGCCCGCCCCCGCTCCGGAGACGGCTGGCCCCGGCAGCACGCTCCCCGCACCGCCCGCCACACCGGCACTCGTCGACGACGACATCGTGGTGCCCGACTTCCCGCCGGAGGAGCACCTCCTGCCCCCGGCTCCGACCTCGCCCGCGGTGCACACGGTCCCGTTCGACACGGCCTCGATCGGCCCCGCCCCTATCTCGCCGATCGACGCCGTCGGTGCCGTCGGTGCCGTCGGTGCCGTCGGTGCCGCGTCCGTCACGCCGGGGGCCGCACCCGCTCCCGCCGCGCCGGTCGTCCCGGCGGGCCCCAGCGTCCCCGTCGTCGGTCAGCCCCGGTTCTCCGTGCCGGGCCTCGAGCACGTCGTCGTCGAGGGGTCGGAACCGGCTCCCTCGGGACCGATCGGCTACCGCACCCCCGCCCGGTTCGCCCACCAGCGCCCCGCCGCTCCGGCCGCCGCGGCTCCGGCGACCGCCGCTCCGGCTGCGTCGCCGGCCTTCGACGCCGTCATCGCTCCGCCGGCACCCGGGGGCCCGGGCTCGACACCGGCTCCCCGTGCGGATGCACTGCCGCCGACCGAAGCGCTCCCCCTGATCGACCTGCCGACCCGCGGCTCGGACACGGGACGCAGCCGGTCGACGAGCCCACGAACGCCGAAGGGCACGAAGCCCTCGAAGGGCACGAAGCCCGCGAAGGCCCCGAAGGCCGCGAGGCCCGCCCGGCCGTCGCGCACGAGGAAGCCGACCGCGAGGACCGCGACCGACGCGCCCCCGGCGGTGGACGCGACCACCCCGGCTGCCGCGACGGTGCGTGGCGGGGGCGGGCCGCGCCTCCAGGCCGCCGGGACGACGCAGCGGGTGGGGACGACTCCCGGGGCCGTCCTCGGCGCCCTTGCCGGACTCGCCACGCTCGGACTCGGCGCGTGGTGGTTCACCGCCCCCGCGACGGTGCACGGTGTCGGGCTGGTGCTCGGCGTGCTCGCGCTCCTGCTCTCGATCGTGACGCTGCGGCGGCCCGAGGCGACGTGGCAGCGGCCGCTCGCGCTCCTCGGTGCCGTGCTCGGCGGGGTCGGGACGCTCGTGCTGCTGTGGGCCGTGGCCTCGGCGGTGCTGCCGCTCGTCGGGGTGACGCTGCCGGACCTCACCGGGACGGGGACGGTCCCGACGCTCGCGCCGTAGCGCGCCGCGCGCTGCGCCGCGCGCCCCCGCGCACTTCGTGAGCAGAAATGGTCGGGTGCGCGCCACTGACCCGACCATTCCTGCTCACGAAACGACCACGCGTCACCCCGCTCACACCGCGCGGACCACCCCGCGGGACAGGATCGCGTTCGTCAGGGCGTCGATCGGTTCCCGCTGCACCGTCGGGTTCGCGATGAGCACGTAGTCGACCGCCGGGAGGTCCGGCAACGCCAACCGCTGCGACACCTTCACGAGGTCCGCCGGGATCAGCGAGTGCGGGAACACCGCGACCCCGATCCCCGCCCGGACGGCCGCGAGCACCCCGTTCACGTCGCGCGTGTTGCAGGTGATCCGCCACGTGCGTCCGGCGGACTCGAGCGCGTCGATCGCCATCTGTCGACTGATGCTCGGCGCCTGGTACGCAATGAGCGGCACGGGCTCCCCCGGCTCCAACGCGATGCCGTCCTGCGCCATCCAGACCATCTGGTCGGTCGCGACGCGGGTGCCCTCGGCGGACTCCCCCGCGGTCTGCTTGATGAACACGAGGTCGAGCTGCCCCGCGTGCACCCGGCGGAGCAGCGGTGACGACTGGTTCACCGTCAGCTCGAGGTTCACCTGCGGGTGCAGCCGTCGGAAGTCCCGCAGGATCCGGGGCAGCTGCGTGATCGCGAGGTCGTCGGCCGCCCCGAACCGGAGCCGCCCGCGGGTCGCGGCTCCCGAGAAGTACGCGTCGGCGGTGGCGTGCGCCGCGAGGATCGTCCGCGCGAACCCGGCCATCGCGTCCCCGTTGTCGGTGAGCGCCACGCCCCGGGTGTCCCGCGCGACGAGGGTCCGCGAGACGGCCGTCTCGAGCCGCCGCACGTGCTGCGACACCGTGGGCTGGCTGATCCCGAGTCGGGCGCCGGCCTGGGTGAAGCTCCCCGTCTCGGCGACCGCGAGGAACGTCTGCAGCAGAACCGGATCCAGCACCGGACACCCTTCGTCGTGACGACCCCATTCGACTTCGCAATGGAGTGATAACCACCATAGGGGTATCGAATGGGGCGCGCGCAGTTAGTTTCGAGTGGGTACAGTCCCGCCTGCTCCACCTCGACCTCCGGAGACCCCCACTCGTGAGTGCGTCATCGACGACCCTCCCCCCGCCCACCGAACCGCTGCCGATCCAGGCCACCCGACCGCCGTGGCGCCACACCCTCATCGCCCTGTCGGTGCCGAACTTCCGGCTCTTCACCGCCACGAACCTCGTCGCGATGACCGCCGGCTGGATGCAGCGCATCGCGCAGGACTGGCTCGTCCTGCAGCTCACCGGGTCGGTCGCGCAGGTCGGCATCACGGTCGCGTGCCAGTTCGCGCCGATGCTGCTGTTCGGGCTCCTCGGCGGAGTGCTCGTCGACCGGTTCTCCAAGCGCGCGCTGATGATGATCACGCAGGGCTCGTTCGCCGTGCTGTCGGCCCTGCTCGCCGTCCTGACGCTGTCCGGGGTGGTGCAGGCGTGGCACATCTGGGCGATCGCGTTCGTCGTCGGCATGGTCACCGTCATCGACAACCCCGCACGCCAGGTGTTCGTCACCGAGATCGTCGGCCACGAGCACCTGCGCAACGCGATCAGCGTGAACTCGTCGGTCTTCCAGCTCGGCGGCATGATCGGCCCGGCCCTCTCCGGAGCGCTGCTCGTCGCGGTCGGCGCCGGCTGGTCGTTCGGCGTCAACGCGATCGCCTGCGTCGCCGTGGTCGTGACGCTCGGCTTCCTGAAGGTCTCGGAGCTCCACCGCACGCCCCCGGCACCACGCGGGAAGGGGCAGCTCGTCGAGGGCCTCCGCTACGCCGTCCGGAAGCCGACCATCATCGTGCCGGTCATCCTCGTGGCGTTCTTCTCGGTCTTCGCGCTGACGATGCCGGTGCTGCTGTCGGCCTTCGCGTCCGAGGTGTACGACGTCGGCGCTGGTGGCTACGGCGTGTTCAACTCCGCCGTCGCGATCGGCGCGCTGGCCGGCGCACTGCTCTCGACGCGGCGCGCCACCGTCCGGCTCCGCACCATCGTCGGCGGGGTGTTCTGGACGGGGATCCTGCTCGTGGTCTCCGGCTCGATCCCGGTCATCGCGCCGTTCACCGTCGCGCTCGTCGCCGTCGGGATGTCGCAGCTGCTCTTCCAGACCGCGTCGAACTCGCTCGTGCAGCTGTCCTCGAACGTGGCGATCCGCGGCCGGGTGATGTCG
This sequence comes from Curtobacterium sp. C2H10, assembly GCF_025407985.1. Taxonomy (NCBI): domain Bacteria; kingdom Bacillati; phylum Actinomycetota; class Actinomycetes; order Micrococcales; family Microbacteriaceae; genus Curtobacterium; species Curtobacterium sp. C2H10. Next base: position 7,364 of record NZ_JABXGF010000085.1, read on the forward strand.
CTCTACGTCCTCGTGCTGCTCGGAGGGCAGGCGATCGGCGGCCCCCTCATGGGCCAGGTGGTCGACCACTTCGGGGCCCACGTCGGGATGGTCGTCGCCGGAGGCGTGCCGGCCGCGGCCGCGGCCGTCGTCGGGCTCGTGCTCGCCCGCCGCGGCGGGCTCCACCTGGCGGTGCGGATGCGGCACCACATGCCGGTGCCGTCGATCGTGGGGCACCGCTGACGCGTCGGACGGGAGGCGCGGTGCGGGCGGGCGCCGCGCCTCCCGTCCGACGCGTGGTCGCGCTGGGCGCGCGCGCGCGCTCGCTGCTGCCG
>NZ_JABXGF010000086.1:0-6689 GCF_025407985.1 Curtobacterium sp. C2H10
CACCCGGCCACCCGGCCGCCTCGGTCGCACAAAGTGTCGCCCGCAGCGTGCGGAAGCAGCGCTTCATGCGACCTCGACGGCGCCCGCACGGCATGTCGTGCGACCTCGACGGCGCCCGCACGGCATGTCGTGCGACCTCGGCGGCGCCCGCGCGGCGCGTCGTGCGACCTCGCCGGTCCACCGCGCACCCACCACACGCACGAAGGCCCCCGTACCGGATCGGTACGGGGGCCTTCGGACGTCTCGTGCGACTACTTCGCGGTGCCGCGACGCTGCCGGAGCTGCTGCAACGCGTCCTCGAGGAGCTGCGCCGCCTCTTCTTCGGTGCGGCGCTCCTTCACGTACGCGAGGTGCGTCTTGTACGGCTCGGTCTTGGAGACCACAGGAGGGTTCTCCTTGTCGCGACCAGCCGGGAGCCCGGTCGACGGCGAGTCCACCGTCTCGGGGATCTCGTCATCGGGGAGGCCGGCGGCGAAGTACCGCACGACCTCGTTGCCGAGGGCGTCCCAGTACGAGATCGCCACACGCTCGGCCTGGACCCCGCGGTCCTGCTCCCCCATCGGGCCCGCGCCGACGCGCGAACCCCGGATTGCACTGCCTCCGGATGCCATGGATCAGCTCCCCGCCGTGAACTTGTTGATGAGACCGAGCACGATGATCGACACGATCCAGAGGAGACCGAGGATCACCGTGATGCGGTTGAGGTTGCGCTCGGCGACGCCGGACGCCCCGAGGTTGCTCGTCACGCCGCCGCCGAACATGTCGGAGAGGCCGCCACCGCGGCCCTTGTGCAGCAGGATGAGGAGCGTGAGCAGGAGGCTCGTTATCGCGAGCAGGACCTGCAGCACGACGGAGAGAATCGCCACGACGTACCTTTCGTGTCAGTCAGCCATCCGAGTATACCGGCCAGGTGGTCGGCCGAGGTCCCCGGGCTGGGCGTGGCACAGGCCGGCCGCACGATGGCGACCGGCCTGTGTCCGGTGGGTCAGAGTCCGACGTGCTGCCGGAAGCGCGCGATGGCCGCGAACTCCTGCACGTCGAGGGAGGCGCCACCGACGAGCGCGCCGTCGATGTCGGGCTCGCGCAGGAAGCCGGCGATGTTGCCCGACTTCACCGAGCCGCCGTAGAGCACCCGCGTCGCCGCGGCTGCCTCGTCGCCCCAGGCTGCAGCGATCCCGCGACGGATCGCAGCGCATTCGTCCTGCGCCTGCTCGGCGGTCGCGGCCTGGCCGGAGCCGATCGCCCAGACCGGCTCGTACGCCACGACGATCTCGGAGGGCTGCACTGCGCCGAGGACGACCTGCAGCTGCTCGACCGGCACGACACCGGCGCCGCACTCCTCGCGCTGCTCGCCGGTCTCGCCGACGCAGACCACCGGCACGAGACCGTGCTTGACGGCCGCGGCGGTCTTCGCGGCGACGACCTCGTCGGTCTCCGCGTGCAGCGTGCGCCGCTCGGAGTGTCCGACGATGACGTACTGCGCGTCGAGTGCGGCGAGGAACGCCCCGGACACGTCGCCCGTGTAGGCGCCCGAGTCGTACCGGGACAGGTCCTGCGCGCCGAAGCGGATCGGGAGCTTGTCAGCCGAGATGAGCGTCTGCACGCTGCGGAGGTCGGTGAAGGGCGGGAAGACCGCGACCTCGACGTCGTCGAAGTCGTGGCGTGCGTCCTTCAGCGTCCACGCGAGCTTCTGCACGGTGGCGATGGCCTGGAGGTGGTCCAGGTTCATCTTCCAATTGCCCGCGATCAACGGCGTCCGGGTCATCGCGACCACCCCAGTGCTTCGAGACCGGGGAGCGACTTGCCCTCGAGGAACTCGAGGCTCGCACCGCCACCGGTCGAGATGTGCCCGAACTGGTCGTCCGAGAAGCCGAGCGACCGGACGGCCGCGGCGGAGTCGCCACCGCCGACCACACCGAGGCCGTCGACCTCGGTCAGGGCCTGCGCGACGGTCTTCGTGCCGGCGGCGAAGGCCGGGAACTCGAACACGCCCATCGGGCCGTTCCAGAACACGGTCTTCGACGAGGACACCGCGGACGCGAACCGCGCCGCCGTCTCCGGGCCGATGTCCAGGCCGATGCCGTCCGCCCCGAAGGACGACGACTCGATCGCGTCCGCGGCGACGGTCTCGTGCGACGCGTCGGCCGCGAACCCGGACGCCACGACGACGTCCGTCGGCAGGTCGATCGTCACGCCGAGCTCCTTCGCCCGCGAGAGGTACTCGCGGACGACGTCGAGCTGGTCGGCCTCGAGCAGCGACTTCGCGACCCCGTGGCCCTGGGCCGCGAGGAACGTGAAGAGCATGCCGCCACCGATGCAGAGCGTGTCCACCTGCGGCAGGAGGTGGTCGATGACACCGAGCTTGTCGCTGACCTTCGACCCGCCGAGCACGACCGTGTACGGCCGTTCCGGCGTCGTCGTGAGGCGTTCGAGCACGCCGAGCTCGGTCTCGATGAGCGACCCCGCTGCGCTGGGCAGCGCGGACGCGAGCTCGTACACCGAGGCCTGCTTGCGGTGCACGACACCGAAGCCGTCGGACACGAAGGCGTCCCCGAGGGCGGCGATGCGGTCCGCGAAGCCACTGCGCACGGCAGCGTCCTTCGAGGTCTCCTCCGGGTTGAACCGGAGGTTCTCGAGCAGCAGGACGTCGCCGTCCCCGAGTTCCCCGGCGGCCGCGGTCGCTTCGTCGCCGACGGTCTCGCCGACGAACGTGACCTCTTTGCCGAGCAGCTCGGAGAGCCGCTGGGCCACCGGCGCGAGCGAGAACTCCGGCTTGGGCTCGCCGTCGGGGCGGCCCAGGTGGGAGATCACGATGACGCGGGCGCCGGCGTTGATGAGGGTGTTCAGGGTGGTCAGCGACGCGCGCACGCGGCCGTCGTCCGTGATCACGCCGTCCTTGAGCGGGACGTTGAGGTCACAACGGACGACGACACGCTTGCCGGCGAGGTCGCCGAGGTCCTCGAGGGTGCGGAGTGCCATGGGTTAGAGGCGCTCGCCCACGTACTCGGTGAGGTCGACGAGGCGGTTCGAGTAGCCCCACTCGTTGTCGTACCACGAGGTGATCTTCACGAGGCCGCCGATGACCTTGGTCAGGCCGGAGTCGTAGATCGAGGAGTGCGGGTCCGTGGTGATGTCGGTCGACACCAGCGGGTCCTCGCTGTAGAGCAGGATGCCCTTGAGCGGGCCCTCGGCTGCCTCCTTGTAGGCGGCGTTGATCTCGTCGACGGTGACCTCGGACTTGGTCTCGAGGGTGAGGTCGGTGATCGAGCCGGTCGGCACCGGGACGCGGAGCGCGAAGCCGTCGAGCTTGCCGGCGAGCTCCGGCAGGACGAGGCCGATGGCCTTCGCCGCACCCGTGGAGGTCGGGACGATGTTCAGGGCGGCGGCACGCGCACGACGCGGGTCCTTGTGCGGGCCGTCCTGGAGGTTCTGGTCGGCGGTGTAGGCGTGGACCGTGGTCATGAGACCGCGCTCGATGCCGAACTTGTCGTGGAACACCTTGGCGAGCGGCGCGAGGCTGTTCGTGGTGCAGGACGCGTTCGAGATGATGTTGTGGTTCGCGGGGTCGTACTGGTCCTCGTTCACGCCGAGCACGATGGTGACGTCGTCACCCGTGGCCGGGGCGGAGATGATGACCTTCTTGGCACCGGCGTCGATGTGCTTCTGCGCATCGGCGGCCTTCGTGAAGAAACCGGTCGACTCGATGACGATGTCGACACCCAGCTCGCCCCAGGGGAGGTTGGCGGGGTCGCGCTCCGCGAGGACCTTGATCGCCTTGCCGTCGACCACGATGTTGTCGCCGTCGAGCTCGACCGTCGCCGGGAGCTTGCCGGTGATGGAGTCGAACTTCAGCAGGTTCGCGAGGGACGCGTTGTCGGTGAGGTCGTTCACCGCCACGATCTCGAGGTCGCTGCCCTTGGCCAGTGCGGCCCGGAAGAAGTTACGGCCGATGCGGCCGAAGCCGTTGATACCGATCTTGACGGTCAATGGATCTCCTGGTGGGTGTGGAGCGCCCGGGGGGCGCTGCTTTCGGAGTCGTGTGGCCCTTCGGGCCCACGTGTGGTGGACGATACGCCCCGTAACGTCGCCGTAACGACCCTAGCAGTCGGACTCTGCCAGACCGCGCGGGATGACGGTCCGTCCGGACGGTCGCGAGCGCCGCCCTGGACCACCCCGACGACGGACGGGAGGCGCGGTGCCAGCTGGCACCGCGCCTCCCGTCCGGAACGTCGTCACGCCCGTCGATCAGGCCCCTTCGAGCTCCTCGGGAACGCTCGCTTCGGTCCCCGGGATCCCGAGGTCGGACGCGCGCTTGTCGGCCATCGCGAGGAGGCGGCGGATGCGCCCGGCGATGGCGTCCTTCGTCATCGGCGGGTCCGCGTGCTGGCCGAGCTCGTCGAGCGACGCGTCGCGGTGCTGCAGCCGCAGCGAGCCGGCGTACTGCAGGTGGTCGGGGACCTCGTCGCCGAGGATCTCGAGCGCACGCTCGACCCGCGCGCACGCGGCGACGGCGGCCTGCGCGGAGCGACGGAGGTTCGCGTCGTCGAAGTTGACGAGACGGTTGGCGGTGGCACGGACCTCGCGGCGCTGGCGCATCTCCTCCCAGTCGGCGGTGGTGCGGGCGGCGCCCATCACGGTCAGCATCTGGCCGATGGCCTCGCCGTCGCGGATGACCACGCGGTGCACGCCGCGGACCTCACGGCCCTTCGCCGCGATGCCGAGCCGCGACGCAGCGCCGACCAGGGCCATCGCGGCCTCGTTGCCGGGGCAGGTGACCTCGAGTGCGGCGGCACGACCGGGGTCGGTCAGGGTGCCGGCGGCGAGGAACGCTCCACGCCAGATCGCGGCGAGGTCCTCGCGGTTGCCGGTGGTGAGCCGGTTCGGCAGACCGCGCACCGGGCGGCGGCGGGCGTCCATGAGGCCCGTCTGCCGGGCGAGGGTCTCCCCCGCCTCGAGCACGCGCACGAGGTACCGGGTGCCACGACGGGCGGACGCGGACGACCCCACCGACGCCTCGCTCCGCACGCCGTACAGCTCCGCGAGGTCCTTGCGCACGCGGTGCACGATGATCCGGGTGTCGAGTTCGACCTCGACGGCGATCCGGCCCGAGATGACGTGCAGGCCACCCGCGAACCGCAGGATGGTCGCGAGCTCGGCAGCGCGGACCGTGTTGCGGTTCACGACGACCCGGGCCAGTTCGTCCTTGACCTCGGCAGTCAACGGCACAGCATCATTCCTAACGTTTCTTCTGGTGGGGTCCGCGTGCCCGGCGCACGTCGTGTGGAGCGGCCGGAGGGACGGTCACTCTCGGCCGAGGTCTCGGTTCTTCACACGCACGGCGACGTCGGGCATCCCGCGGAGGAGGTTCGCCAGCTCGGCGACGATGGCGACCGAACGGTGCTTGCCGCCGGTACAGCCGATGGCGATCGTAGCGTGTCTTTTGTTCTCGCGCTGGTACCCCTCGAACACCGGCTCGAGGACGTCGGCGTAGCGCTCGACGAACGTGCGGGCTCCGGGCTGGGCCAGGACGTAGTCCGAGACGGGTCGGTCGAGGCCCGTGTGCGGGCGGAGTTCCGGGACCCAGTAGGGGTTCGGCAGGAACCGGACGTCGGCCACCATGTCGGCGTCGGCGGGCAGTCCGTACTTGAACCCGAAGCTCATCAGGGTCACCTGGACACCCGTGAAGTGGTCGTCGGCGAACTGCTCGGTCACGGCGTTCGCGAGTTGGTGGATGTTCAGGTCGGAGGTGTCGATGACGAGGTCCGATGCCTCGCGCAGGGCAGCGAGCCGACTGCGTTCGCGGCCGATGCCGTCGAGGAGCGTGTCCTCACCCTGGAGCGGGTGTGGCCGCCGCACCTGCTCGAAGCGCCGCACGAGGACCGCGTCCGTCGCCTCGAGGAACAGCACCCGGACCCGGGCCGAGGCACTCTTGCGCACCTGCTCGACCGCCTGCTCGGGGTCGGTGAAGAACCGGCCGCCGCGGACGTCGACCACCGTGGCGATCTTGGGGATCTTCTCACCGGCACGGTCCGCGAGCTCGGTGAGCGGCGCGAGCATCTGCGTCGGGAGGTTGTCGACGACGTACCAGCCGAGGTCCTCGAGCGCCTTCCCCACCGTCGAACGACCGGCCCCGGACATGCCGGTGACGATGAGGATGTCGTGCTGCTGCGGCGATCGTGTCGGCGCTGGGACGCTGTCGGTCATCTGGGAGTGGGCTCCGTCGTGGCGGCCCGGGCGCGTCGCCCGGGGAGGTCTCGGCTGCGGGACAAGGGTATCGCCCGGACGCCGGGCTCGGGGTGCGTCATCCGGTCGGGTGCGGTCCGTCCGTCGGCCGTGGCCCGTCGGTCGGGTGTGGCCCGTCGGTCGGGTGTGGCCCGTCGGTCGGGTGTGGCCCGTCGGTCGGGTGTGGCCCGTCGGTCGGGTCCTGTCCGTCCGTCGGGTGCGGTCCGTCGGTCGGGTGCGGTCCGTCCGTCGGCCGCACGGGAAGCGCGGTGTGCGTCATGCGGGCAGGTGCGGGCCGTCGTCGGTCACCTCGGGGAGCCGGGCCGGTCCTCCGGAGCGGGTGGCGGCCGCCTGTGTGGCGGCTGCCAGGTCGGGCGCGCTGGCGGTGCCCGGTTCGCCGGCTGCGTCGGCCGCGCTGGCGCTGCCGGGTTCGATCGCCGTGTCCGGCGCACCGGCCCCGTCGGGAG
>NZ_JABXGF010000087.1:0-6371 GCF_025407985.1 Curtobacterium sp. C2H10
CGGTGCGGGGCCGACCCGCGCCTCCCGTCCGACCGTGGCCGGGTCGCAGGACACGCCGCACGCTCTCCGCCGAGGTCGCGCAACACGCCGCGCGCGCACGCCGGAAGCGGCCGATCGTGCGACCTCGACGTCGGCCGGGCGCGCTACCCGCGCGCGAAGAGGCGCGGCCCGCGCAGGCGCAGCCGCATCGTCACCGTGCCGAGCCAGCGGTCGTACTTGTACCCGACCTTCCCCATGCGGCCGACCTCCTCGAAGCCGAGCCGCTCGTGGAGCCGGATCGACGCCTCGGCCTGGCGGTCGGCGATGACGGCGACGACCTCGCGGACGCCGGCCGAACGGCACTCGTCGATCAGCGCCTCCATCAGGGCCCGCCCGAGCCCCTTCCCGCCGGAGGCGGCACCGAGGTAGATCGAGTCCTCGACGACGCGGTTCGAACGGTCGCGGGGGTTCCACGGGTCGACGAGCGCGTAGCCGAGCACCTGCCCCGAGGGGTTCTCGGCGACCAGGAACGGCAGACCCCGACGACGGATCTCGTCGTACCGACGCTTCCACGCGGCGAACGTGAACGCCGACGGGTCGAAGGTCACCGAGGAGTTCCGCACGTAGTGCGTGTGGATCTCGCGGACGTCGGGGAGGTCGCTGGGCTCGGCAGCCCGGATCGTGTAGGTGAACGCGGCTTCGGCGGGGACCGGGGCGCGCAGGTGTCGCGGCAGGACCCGCCGTCGCTGGTATTCCTCCTCGAGCACGGGTCCGAGCCTATGCCGTGGGCAGGGTCCAGTCGACCGGTTCGGCGCCCTGGGCGACGAGCAGCTCGTTCACCTGCGAGAAGGGGCGGCTGCCGAAGAACCCGCGCGAGGCGCTGAGCGGGCTCGGGTGGGCGGACGCGACGACCGGGGTGTCCCCGAGGAGCGGCCGGACCGACGCTGCCTGCGCACCCCAGAGCACGGCGACGAGGGGCTTCCCGCGGGCGACGAGGGCACGGACGGCCTGGTCGGTGACGGCCTCCCAGCCCTTCCCGCGGTGGCTGCCGGCGGCTCCGGCCTCGACGGTCAGGACGCGGTTGAGCAGCAGGACACCCTGGGCCGACCACGCCCGCAGGTCCCCGTGCGCCGGCGGCGTCACGCCGAGGTCGGCCTCGAGCTCGCGGTAGATGTTCGCCAGGCTGCGCGGGACGGGTCGCACGTGCGGGTCGACCGCGAACGACAGGCCGATCGGGTGCCCGGGCGTCGGGTACGGGTCCTGTCCGACGACGAGGACCCGGACGTCGTCGAACGCCTCGGCGAAGGCGCGGAGGACGTGCTCCCCGGCCGGGAGGTACTGCCGACCGGCACCGATCTCGGCACGGAGCCAGTCGCCCATCCGGTGGACGTCGTCCTCGACCGGGGCGAGTGCCTCGGCCCAGCCGGGGTCGACGAGGTCGACGAGCGGTCGGGCCTGCACGGGGCTAGGCGCCCATCGTGGCGACGGCGACCGAGTCCTCGCCGGCGACGACGCGCCAGACGCTGCCGGTGCCGCGGACCTCGAGGGCGCCCTCGCCCACGACCAGCGTGGTGTCCTCGTCGATCGCCAGGCCCGCGGTCACGAACTCGGCCTCGGCGCTCGCGATGAGCCGGGCGAGCGTGCCGGCCTGGACGGCGTGCACGTCGATCGTCAGGTCGACCAGGCCGAGCCCCTCGCGGAGTTCGACCTCGTCGAGGCCCTCGGAGGCTTCCTCGGGGCAGATCTCGACGCCGCCGATGCGCCAGCCGCCGACGAGGGCACGATCGGCGGCGATCATCGCGCCGGCCGAGTAGCCGAGGTAGGGCAGGCCGTCGGAGACGAGCAGGCGGATCTGGTCGACGAGCGGGGCGACGGCGTCGAGGTAGTCCGGCGTGACCCCGCCGCCGACCACGAGGGCGTCGACGTCGCTCAGGACCGTGGTGTCGAACACCTGACCGGCAGCGATCTCGGTGACGAGGACCTCGGCCGTGCGCGGACCGGCGAGCACCTCGCCGATGTCGGCCGTGCTGGACGGGCTCGCACCGGACCCGTCGGCGACGGAGAGCAGGGCGATGCGCGGGACCGTGCGGCCGACGGCTGCGGAGCGGACCGTGGCCTCGGCGACGAAGGGCGCGGCGGCGTCCGAGGCGGCGAAGGGTCCGCCGCCGACGAGGTGGATGCTCACGACTCGGCCGTCACCGGCGCGAGGGCGCTCCACGGGAAGGTGATCCACCCGTCGACGCGACGCCAGACGTGGTCCGGCTCGAGCACGGTGCCGGGCTTGGAGTAGAGGCAGGCGCTGCGGACGTCGGCGCCGGCGTTCCGGATGATGTCGACCACCAGGCGGAGGGTCCGGCCGGAGTCCGACACGTCGTCGACGACGAGGACGCGCTTGCCGGCGAGGCTCGGGGCGTCGAGCGCCGGCGACAGGATGACCGGCTCCTCGAGACGCTGCTCGACGTCGGTGTAGAACTCGACGTTGATCGAGCCGCACTCCTTGGTGCCGAGGGCGTAGGCGACCGCACCAGCGATGATGAGCCCACCGCGGGCCACGGCGACGACGACCTCGGGTTCGAAGCCGGAGGACAGGACGTCCTTGGCGAGCAGGCGTGCTGCGTCACCGAACTCGAGCCATCCGAGCACCTCGGGCCCGCTCGTCACGGTCACGGTCGAGGGAGCCTGGGCGGGTGACCCGGATTCGCTGCTGATCGGCATCCGACAACGGTACCGGCACGGACCCCGCGCCCGCGACCCGCACGTGCGGCCCGGGCGCGTGCGGGACGGGTGCGGGCCGGGTGCGCGGCACCCGCGGGGATCACACCCGCGGGGTCAGCTTCCCCCGCGCGAGCTTGTGCTGGGCCGACTGCGCCACCGGGCGGATCGTCACGAGGTCGAGGTTCACGTGCGCCGGCAGCTCGACCGCGTGCACGATCGCCTCGGCGACGTCCTCGGCCACGAGCGGCTCCGGCACGTCGTCGTAGACCGCCGCGGCCTTCTCCGCGTCGCCACGGAACCGGGTCAGGGCGAACTCGTCGGTCTTCACGAGGCCCGGCGCGATCTCGACGACCCGGATCGGCTCCCCGTTCAGCTCGAGCCGGAGCGCGGCCACGAGGGCGTGCTCGGCGAACTTCGCGGCGTTGTACCCGCCGCCGTTCTCGTACGCGACGTGCCCGGCCGTGCTCGTCACCGTGACGATGTCGGCGCTCCCGGCGGCCGCCGCACGCCGCCGGAGGTGCGGGAGCAACGCCGCGACGACCCGCTTCGTGCCGATCACGTTCACCTCGAACATGGCGCGCCAGTCCTCGACGTCCGACTCCTCGACCGACGCGGACCCGAAGGCACCGCCGGCGTTGTTCACGAGCACGTCCGCTCCCCCGAGTTCGTCGACACGGGCGGCCAGCGCCTCGACGTCGGAGGCGCTCGTGATGTCCGCCACGAGGACGTCGGCTCCGGTCGACCCGGCGAGCGCCTCCAGCTTCGAGGCACGGCGGGCGACGGCGAGCACGTCCCACCCGTGCGCGCGGAACAGTCGGACGGTCGCCGCTCCGATGCCCGAGCTCGCTCCGGTGACGACTGCGCGACGAGATGCCATGTGCTTCCTCCAGAGGGACGGGGTGGGATGTCCCAACCGTACCGATCCGGCAAGGTCACGATCGGGTAACGTGACGGGCGATGACGACGGACGCCGCCCCTCCCGCGCCCTCGGCGCCCGCCTCGCAGCTCGAGCCCGGACGTGCGAAGCGCCGTATCCCGATGTGGGACACGGCGCGGTTCCTGGCGGTCACGCTCGTGGTGATCGGCCATGCGATCCAGCGCCAGACGGCGGCGAGCGAGCACGCCCTCGCGCTGTACACCTTCATCTACGCGTTCCACATGCCGGCGTTCGGCGTCATCAGCGGGTACTTCTCCTCCGCCGACACCCCGACCGCGAAGCGCATGCGCCGGACGATCACGGACATCGTCGTGCCGTACATCATCATGCAGACGATCTGGACCGTCGTGCAGGCCCTGGTCGAGGGCGGGAAGAAGTTCAACCCGACGCAGCCGACCTGGACCCTCTGGTTCCTGCTCGCGCTGGGGATCTTCAAGCTGATCCTCCCGTACCTCGCGCAGCTCCGATGGCCGCTGTTCTGGGCCGTCGTGTTCAGCATCGGCGTCGGCTACTTCGACAACGTCGACTCCACGCTCTCGCTGTCGCGAGCGATCAGCCTCCTGCCGTTCTTCCTGCTCGGCTGGCAGGTGAAGCAGTGGGGCGTCTTCGACCGCTGGTACGAGGCTCCGCGGCGGATCGTGGTCCGGGTGCGCATCGCGGCCGGTGCCGTGTTCGTGGCGTGGGCGGTGGCGTGTGCGATCTGGATCCCGCAGTTCAAGCAGTTCGACCTGCACCACTGGTTCTTCTACGACGACTCGTACTCGGGCCTCGGCGAGGACGCCTGGTGGGCCGGTGCGGTCCGCTTCGGGCTGATGCTGCTGGCGACCCTCCTCACCGCGTCGTTCCTGCTGCTCGTGCCCCGTCGGAACGTCTGGATCACGCAGTTCGGCGCGGCGACGATGTACGTGTACCTGCTGCACACGTTCGTCCTCTACCCGATCCGCGAGTCCGGAGTGCTCGCCGGGCAGCACTCGGCGTGGCCGTACGTGCTGCTCATGGTGGCGATCGCCTGCGCGGTGAGTCTGTTCCTCGCCCAGCCGTTCGTCCGCCGGGGGATGCGCTGGCTCCTCGAACCGAACGTGCGCTGGCTCTTCCGCCGCGAGTAGTGAGACTGCGCCCGCGCGTCCGTACTGTGCGAGCCTCCGCCCACGGTGCGAGGGAACGAGCGTCCCACGGCGCGCGGAACCTCGCACAGTGCGGCGCGGGCCAGGAGGCGCGGCTCGCCTCCGCCTCGGTCGTTACGTCCCGAGGCGGGCGCGCTGGTGCCGACGCAACCACCTGCGTACCGTGACGGGCGACGCACAGCCGCGCCGCGCCTCCTGGGCCGAGCGCTGGGCGACCCGACGACCCGACGACCGCCACCGGACAGGAGCACGAGATGACCCAGAACGACGCCGCCCAGTGGCGGTTCGAGACCACGCAGATCCACGCCGGCGCACAGCCCGACCCGACCACGGGGGCCCGCGCGACACCGATCTACAAGACGACCTCGTACGTCTTCGCGAACTCCGACGAGGCCCGTGACCTCTTCGCTCTGGCCAAGCCGGGCAACATCTACTCGCGCATCATGAACCCGACGAACGACGTCGTGGAGCAGCGGATCGCGGCGCTCGAGGGCGGCTCCGGGGCGCTCCTGGTGTCGAGCGGCCAGGCGGCGGAGACCTACGCGGTGCTCAACATCGCGGGCGCCGGAGACCACATCGTGTCCTCGTCGTCGATCTACGGCGGCACGTACAACCTGTTCAAGTACACGCTCGCGAAGCTCGGCATCGAGACCACGTTCGTCGAGGACCAGGACGACCTCGACGAGTGGCGCCGCGCGGTCCGACCGAACACGAAGCTGTTCTTCGCCGAGACGATCGGCAACCCGAGGATCAACGTGCTCGACATCACCGGTGTCAGCGAGGTCGCCCACGAGTCCGGCGTGCCGCTCATCGTCGACAACACGATCGCGACGCCCTACCTCATCCGTCCGTTCGAGCACGGTGCCGACATCGTCGTGCACTCGGCGACGAAGTTCCTCGGCGGGCACGGCACCGTCATCGGCGGGATCATCGTCGACTCCGGGAAGTTCGCGTGGTCGCAGCACCCCGACAAGTTCCCCGAGTTCAACACGCCGGACCCCTCGTACCACGGCGCGGTCTTCGCCGAGGCCGTCGGCAACGAGCTCGCCTACATCGTCAAGGCCCGGGTGCAGCTGCTCCGCGACCTCGGTGCGTCGAACTCGGCGGACACCGCGTTCGCGCTGCTGCAGGGCATCGAGACGCTGTCGCTCCGCATCGAGCGGCACGTGTCGAACGCGCAGGAGATCGCCGAGTGGCTCGACAGGCACCCGGACGTCGCGACCGTCGCCTACGCCGGGCTGCCGACCTCCCCCTGGTACGCCGCGGCGAACCGCTACGCGCCGAAGGGCGTCGGGGCCGTGCTGTCGTTCGAGCTCAAGGGTGGCGTGCCCGCCGGCAAGGCGTTCGTCGACAACCTGCAGCTGTTCTCGCACCTCGCGAACATCGGCGACGTGCGCTCCCTCGTCATCCACCCGGCGTCGACCACGCACTCGCAGCTGACGCCCGAGCAGCAGCTCACCACCGGGGTCACGCCGGGGCTCGTGCGGCTGTCGGTGGGGATCGAGAACGTCGAGGACCTCAAGGCCGACCTCGAGGCCGGGCTCGCCGCGGCCCGTGCGGTCGCGCAGGAGGGCCAGCGCGCGTAGCGGCCCCGGCGCCGGGCGCGGGGGCTGTCG
>NZ_JABXGF010000088.1:0-6245 GCF_025407985.1 Curtobacterium sp. C2H10
GCGGCATCCTCGGCAGCCTGGGCGGCCTGCTCGGCGGCGGCAAGAAGTAGCGCGGCCGGCCGGCCGGACTTTCGTGCGCACCGACACTTCACGGTCCCGGCGGCGCGTGGACTGTCGGTGAGCGCGAAACGGCCGCCGGCCGCAGGGCGACCAGCAGACGGACGGGAGGCGCGGTGCCAGCCGGCACCGCGCCTCCAGTCAGTCAGGTGCGTGCGCTACTCGCCGCGCAGCTCCAGGTACTTGGCGATGAGCGCCTTCGTCGAGGAGTCCTGCGCGTCCAGCGCAGCCTGGTCGCCGTCGACCGCCGGGGCGATCTGCAGCGCCAGCTGCTTGCCGAGCTCGACGCCCCACTGGTCGAACGAGTCGATGCCCCAGATGGTGCCCTCGGTGAACACGATGTGCTCGTACAGCGCGATGAGCTGGCCGAGGACGCTCGGGGTGAGCTCCGGCGCGAGGATCGACGTCGACGGCTTGTTGCCGGTGAACGTGCGGGCGGAGACGATGGCCTCGTCCGTGGTGCCCTCGGCGCGGACCTCGTCCGCGGTCTTGCCGAACGCGAGCGCCTTCGTCTGGGCGAAGAAGTTCGCGAGGAACAGCGCGTGGACGTCCTGCCCGGGCTGCACGGCCCCGCCGTCGCCGGTCTCGTCCTTCAGCGGACGAGCGGGCTTCGCGACCGTGATGAAGTCCGTCGGGATGAGTCGCGTGCCCTGGTGGATGAGCTGGTAGAACGCGTGCTGGCCGTTCGTGCCCGGCTCGCCCCAGAAGACCTCGCCGGTCTCGGTGGTGACGGGCGAGCCGTCCCAGCGGACGCGCTTGCCGTTCGACTCCATGGTGAGCTGCTGCAGGTACGCGGCGAAGCGGTGAAGGTACTGCGTGTACGGCAGGACCGCGTGGCTCTGCGCGCCGAGGAAGTTCGAGTACCAGACGTTGAGCAGGCCCATCAGGACGGGGACGTTCTGCTCGAGCGGCGTCGTGCGGACGTGCTCGTCGATGGCGTGGAAGCCCGCGAGGAACTGCTCCCAGTTCTCCGGGCCGATGGCGATGACGACGCTCGTGCCGATGGCGGAGTCGACCGAGTAGCGGCCGCCCACCCAGTCCCAGAAGCCGAAGGCGTTCTCCGGGTCGATGCCGAACGCGGCGACCTTGTCGAGCGCGGTCGAGACGGCCACGAAGTGCTTCGCGACGGCGTTCGACTTCTCGTCGTCGGAGGCGTCGGTGAGGCCGAGCCGCTCCCAGAGCCACTGCCGTGCGAGGCGGGCGTTCGTGAGGGTCTCGAGCGTGCCGAAGGTCTTCGAGGCGACGATGAAGAGCGTGGTCTCGGGGTCGAGGTCCGCGGTCTTCTCGTAGATGTCCGCGGGGTCGATGTTCGAGACGAAGCGCGCCTCGAGCCCGGGCTGCACGTACGGCTTCAGGGCCTCGTAGACCATGACCGGGCCGAGGTCCGAGCCACCGATGCCGATGTTCACGACGGTCTCGATGCGCTTGCCGGTGACACCGGTCCAGGACCCGTCGCGGACCTTCGTGGCGAAGGCGTAGACCTTGTCGAGCGTGGCGTGCACGTCGGCGTCGACGTCCTGGCCGTCCACGACGAGCGCCGGCGAGGCACCCTTCGGGCGGCGGAGGGCGGTGTGCAGGACGGCGCGGTCCTCGGTGGCGTTGATGTGTTCACCGGCGAGCATCGCCTGGAAGCGCTCGGCGACGCCGGTGTCCTTCGCGACCTGCAGCAGGTCCTTGAGGATCTCGTCGGTGACGAGGCCCTTCGACAGGTCCACGGTCAGGTCGGCGGCCTGGAACGTGTAGCGCTCGGCACGACCGGGGTCTGTGTCGAACCACCCTCGCAGGTCCGGGGTGAAGCCGTCGGCGATGCCGGCGAGCTTCTTCCAGCCGTCGGTCGATGTGGGGTCGACGGGAGCGGATTCGGTCACTTGGGTCCTCCTGGGATCACCTTCAAGACGTACAAGCCCGCGGGTCACCGCAGCGCTGCGTCGCGGACCGTCTTCGAGCGTAGCGCCGTCCGACGGGTGGCGCGCACCGCCGGACGGGAGGCACGGGGTGCGTTCGCTGCGCGCGTCACCCGGGCAGCGGGGCGAAGCGGCGCAGGCGCAGGCTGTTCGTCACGACGAACACCGACGAGAACGCCATCGCGGCACCGGCGAGCACCGGGTTGAGCAGCCCCGCCATCGCGAGCGGGATCGCCGCCACGTTGTACGCGAACGCCCAGAACAGGTTCCCCTTGATCGTGCGCAGGGTGGCCCGGGACAGCCGGATCGCCTCGGCCACGACCGTCAGGCGGCCGCTGACCACCGTGATGTCGCTCGCTGCGATCGCCGCGTCCGTGCCGGCCCCCATCGCGATGCCGAGGTCGGCAGCGGCCAGGGCTGCGGCGTCGTTCACGCCGTCGCCGACCATCGCCACGCTGCGCCCCTCGGCCTGCAGGCGACGGACGGTCTCGAGCTTCGAGGCCGGGGTGGCTCGGGCGTGCACCTCGTCGATGCCGACCGAGGCGGCGACGGCTCGGGCAGCGCCCTCGTTGTCGCCGGTGAGCAGTACCGGGTGCAGGCCGAGCTCCACGAAGCGCCGGACGGCGTCCGCCGCCTCGGGCTTGACCGTGTCCGCGACGACGACCACGCCGAGCGCGCGTCCGTCCGTCGCGACGACGACCGCCGTGCCGCCGTCCGCCTCGGCGTCCCGGACCGTCTGCGCCACGGCGTCGGGCACCGTGATCGCCCACGACGCCTCGAGCCACGCGACGGTCCCGACGAGCACGACCTCGCCGTCGACGACCGCCTGGACGCCGGCGCCGGGCGTCGCGGTGAACTGCGTCGCACCGGCGACGTCGAGTCCGCGGGCCCGTGCGGCCGTGACGATCGCGCGCGCGACCGGGTGCTCGGAGCCGTCCTCGACCGCGGCGGCGAGACGGAGGACCGCCGCGTCGTCGGTGTCCGGCGTGCCGGTGACCGAGCGGAGGGCCATCGACCCCGTGGTGACGGTGCCGGTCTTGTCGAGGACGATCGTGTCGACGCCGCGGGTCTGTTCGAGGACCTGCGGACCGCCGATGAGGATCCCGAGCTGCGATCCCCGGCCGGTCCCGACGAGCAACGCGGTCGGGGTCGCGAGTCCGAGCGCGCAGGGGCAGGCGATGATGAGCGTGGCCACCGCCGCGGTGAAGGCCGCCGTCAGGGAGCCGCCGAGGACGAGCCACCCGACGAAGGCCAGCACCGCGAGCCCGATGACGATCGGGACGAAGACGCCGGACACCCGGTCGGCGAGGCGCTGGACCTCGGCCTTCCCGGTCTGCGCGTCCTCGATGAGACGGCCCATGCGGGCGAGTTCGGTGTCGGCTCCGACCCGGGTGATCGTGACGACGAGCGGCCCGCCGACGTTGATCGTGGCGCCGGTGACGTCGTCGCCCGGACGGACCTCGACGGGCACGGACTCGCCCGTGAGCATGCTGAGGTCGACGGCCGACGAGCCCTCGCGCACGGTGCCGTCGCTCGGGATCCGCTCTCCCGGCCGCACGACGACCACGTCGCCGACGACCAGCGACGCGGCGGGCACACGGGACTCGGATCCCCCGCGGAGCACTGTCGCGTCCTTCGCCCCGAGTTCGAGCAGTGCACGGAGCGCGGCCCCGGACTGCTGCTTCGCGCGGGCCTCCATGTACCGCCCGGCGAGGATGAACACGGTCACGGCAGACGCGACCTCGAGGTACAGGTCGCTCGCCTCGGGGTCGGTGGCGAACCACGAGAAGGTCATGTGCATGCCGGGCATCCCGGCGTCACCGAGGAACAGCGCGTACAGCGACCACCCGAACGCGGCGAGCACGCCGACGCTCACGAGGGTGTCCATCGTCGCGGCACCGTGCCGGGCGTTCACCCACGCAGCGCGGTGGAAGGGCAGGGCGCCCCACACGGCCACGGGGGCGGCGAGTGCGAGGGCCAGCCACTGCCAGTTCGGGAACTGCAGCACGGGCACCATCGACAGGACGACGACGGGGACGGCGAGGACAGCGGAGACGACCAGGCGCTGCCGGAGCGCCGCGGACGCATCGTCCTCGCGCGGAGCGGCGGGGTCGTCCGGTGCGGGCGGGGTGGGCACGGACGCCCCGTACCCCGCCGACTCCACGGCCGCGATGAGCGCGCCGGTGTCCGAGCTGCCGGAGACCGTGGCCTTCTCGGTCGCGTAGTTCACGGTCGCCGTGACGCCGGGGAGCTTGCCGAGCTTCCGTTCGATGCGGTTCGCGCACGAGGCGCACGTCATCCCCGTGATGTCGAGTTCGACCGCGCCGTCCGTCACGACCGCACGACCTCGTAGCCGGCCTCGGTGACCGCGGCGCGGAGCGCGTCGGACGCCACCGGGGCGTCGGACGTCACCGTGACCTCGGACGCACCGCCGGGGACGAGTCGCACCCGGACGTCGGACACGCCGTCGAGCTCGGTGAGCTCCTCGGTGACGCTCATCACGCAGTGGTCGCAGGTCATTCCCTCGACGAGCAGCAGTTCGGTGTTCATGGTGGTTCCCTTCAGGAGCGGACGAGTCGGGCGATGGCCTCGCTGGCTTCGCGGACCTTGGCGTCGGCGGCCTCGCCGCCCTCGGCGACGGCCTCGGCGACGCAGTGCTTGAGGTGGTCCTCGAGCAGCGACAGGGCGACACGCTCGAGCGCCCGGTTCGCTGCGGAGATCTGGGTGAGGACGTCGATGCAGTACGTCTCGTCCTCGACCATGCGGGCGATGCCGCGGACCTGACCCTCGGCTCGGCGGAGTCGCTTGAGCAGGTCGTCCTTGTCGCCGATGTAGCCGACGTGTTCGTGCATGCTGGCCTCCGTCATGGTCAATACGGTACCCCCCTAGGGTATTCCCTGACGCCGAACGCGCAACCATGGCAGGATGCGCCCATGACCGAGGCGGCGACGAACGGCTTCCGCAGGCTGCGGTTCGCGGACGCCGACGGCTCGGACTACTCCGACATCTTCGAGGCCGAGTACCACGGCTCGGACTTCGCCTCCGACACGTTCGCGACCGAGGACGCCCGCTACGAGTACACGGTCGTGGGCGACGACGACCTGACGCTCCGCACGATGCGCGCCGAGGGCGGGAAGCGCGGTGGCGTCATCGGCCCGCGGGACGACCACGTCGTGTTCTGGCTCACCAGGGGCCAGCTCGAGATGCACTTCGCGGACCGCTCCCGCGTGGTGGAGCCCGGGAGCCCGTACATCGCCTCGGCGTCCGAGGCCTACCGCTTCGAGTCCACGGGCACGGTCTACAACGGCGTGCACATCGCCGACCGGTTCCTCCGCACGGTCGGGCGGGACCTCGGCTTCGCCCTCCCCGACGGGCCGCTCCTGTTCGAGCAGCAGGACGAGGCCGTCGCGCGCCAGGAACCCCTCCGCCACCTCGTCCGCGAGATCGGCCCGATGCTCGTCGACGACCGCGTGCTCGGACCGATGCGGACGGCCCTCAACCGGCGGCTCGCCGTCGTCGTCCTCGACACCTTCCCGATCCGGAACCGCGGATCGGACGTCCCGGTGGCGAACCGTCTGCGGGACGCGGTGCGGTTCATCGAGGAGCACGCCGCCGAACGTCCCTCGGTCCCCGAGATCGCCGCCGCGTGCGGGCTCAGCCAGCGGGGGCTGCAGGACGTCTTCGCGCGGACGCTCGACTCGACCCCGCACCGGTTCCTCCGCGACCACCGGCTCGACCGCGTCCGACGCGAGCTCCTGCACTCGGACGGCGACGAGAGCGTCACCGAGATCGCCCGACGCTGGGGCTTCACGAACCACGGCCGCCTCGCCGGCGCGTACCGCGACCGGTACGGCGAGGACCCGGCCACGACGCTCCGCTCGTCGCGCGCCGCCAAGCCGGGCCGTGCCTCCTGGCGGCTCCGCCGTGCCGTCGAGTTCATCGAGTCGCACCGCGACGAGCCGCTGACGCTGCAGGCGATCGCGGACGCGGCCGGGGTACGTCCGCGTCGGCTCCAGCAGCTCTTCCTGGAGGAACGGGGCGAGTCCCCGATGGCGGCCGTGCGGTCGATCCGTGGTGCTGCAGAACGCAACCAGACGGACGGAATCAGCGCAGTCCGCTGAACGTCCCACCAGCCGGGGTACGGAAACGCAGGCATCCGGCGGTGTCTCTGAAAAGTTCCTGAATCCGATCACCTCCGTGTGACGAACGTCTGGTGGGCCCCGTCTCATCCGTGAACAGCAACCGCTGGGATCGCCCGGCGGGTCTACGGAAGGAACGAACATG
>NZ_JABXGF010000089.1:0-6148 GCF_025407985.1 Curtobacterium sp. C2H10
GCCCCGGCCCCGGCCCCGGCCCCGGCCCCGGGCGCAGCGTCAGCCGCCGTCATGCTGCTCAGCGGCCGTCGCCGTCGGGGTCGATGCCCGAGTCGAGCCCCGGCAGGATGCCGTCCTCGACCGCACGGCGGAGGAGGTCGACCTTCGTCGGTGCCGGCCGACCGACCTCGACGTACTTCACACGGATGCGGTCGAGGTACTCGCGGGCGGTGGAGTACCCGATGCCGAGCTGCTGCGCGGCGAGCTTGAGCGGCAGGCCCGAGGCGTAGAGGTGCAGGATCTCGCGCTCGCGGCGTCCGAGCTGCGCCTTCGCGAAGTCCCGGTCGGCGTCGATCGCGCTGGCCCACTCGAGGTTGTTGAGCACGTCCCCGCGGGCGACGGTGGCGACGGCGGCCATCACGGTCTTCGTCGCCGAGGACTTCGGGATGACGCCGGCCGCCCCTGCGGCCAGTGCCTCGCGGACGTTCGCGACGCGGTCGGCGATCGAGTGCACGAGCACGGCGGAACCGGTGCCCTGCACACCCTTCACGTTCGCGGTCACGGTCGAGCCGTCGCCGAGGGACAGGTCGAGGACGACGACGTCGACCTCACGCCCACCGAGGTTCTCGATGTACTCGGGCACGCTCGCGGCGGTCAGCACCACCTCGAACCCCTCGTTCTGGCAGGCTGCCTGGATCCCGAGCCGCACGGACTCGTGGTCGTCGACGATCGCGACACGGACGGGCTTGGTCGCCAGTCCGGTCGTTCCGGTTGTGGTCGTGTCTGTTGCCACGGTGGCCTCTCTGGTCGATGCGCTCCCCGGCCCCTGAAACCGGTTCGCCATCAACGACCAAGGATACCCAGGTCGGACTCAGGCAGCGGCGCGACGCGGTCGTGACACGGCCGGTCGTCGTGCGCTCGGACACGCGTCGCGCAAATCGGCCAGGTCGGCGCGGCGCCCGCGCGACCGCCGTCGAGCGCGCGCCCGCCGCCCTGGAGGCGACCCGCGATCGACGTCAGGCGACGGGCACCAGGCGCGCCACGGCCTCGAGGTGGTGGGTGTGCGGGAAGAGGTCGAAGGCGCGCAGTGCCTCCAGGCGGTACCCGAGGTCCGCGAACGTCGCGACGTCGCGCGCCAACGCGACCGGGTCACAGGCGACGTAGACGACCTGCGCCGGCTGGAGGGCCGCGATCTGCACGACGACCTCGCGGCCGGCACCCGAACGCGGCGGGTCGAGCACGATCGTCCCGGCGCGGTGGCGCTGCCGCTCGCCGGCGGACAGGGTCGAGACGGTGCGCTGCAGCCAGCGGTCGACGCGGCCGGTCTCGGCGCGGGCGCCGATCCACTCGGACAGGTTCTCCTGCGCGTGCTCGGTGGCGCGCTCCGAGCTCTCGACGCTGATGAGCTTGGCGCGCGGCCCGACGAGGTCGCCGAGCGCGGCGCCGAGCAGGCCGACACCGCCGTAGAGGTCGAGGTGCTGCCCCTCGGGGTCGAGCCGGTCGCGGTCGACGAGGTCCTGCACGGCCGCGGTCAGCACGGCCGGAGCCGCACGGTGGACCTGCCAGAAGCCGTTGTCGTCCACCGAGAACGAACGCTCCCCCACGACCTCGGTCACGACGGTCGGCTTCTGCTCGTCGATGACGAGTCGCGCACCCTCGGAGCCGCTCGGCGCGAGGACGTCGACCACGGACGCGCCGGGCATCGCGCCGCGGCCGAGCGGGGCGCTCTCCTGCACGACCCGGCTCGCGAGCGGGAGGGACGCGACGGGCACGACGGTGTGCGACCGGGCCGCGAAGGGGCCGGCGGTGCCGTCCTCGTCGACGTGCAGGCGGACGCGGGTGCGCCAGCCGGTGCCGTTCGACTCGTCGTCGCCGGGGGCTGCCTCGACCACGACGTCGTGGCCGAGCACGGCAGCGAGGTCCGTGCGGGCGAAGCGCGCGAAGGAGTCGACGAGGACGTCGTGCTTCAGCGTGCGCTGGTGGCCGAGGGCGATGTGCCCGAACTCGGCACCGCCGGCGCGGACGGCCGGGTCGCGGTCGAGGGCGGCCTCGGGCCAGACGTGGTCGACGCGGTGCTCGCTCGGCGTCTCGACCGAAACGGTGTCGGCACGCCAGAACGACTTCTTCCGGTCCTCGGTCACACGGGCGGTCACCCGTTCGCCGGGGATCGCGTCCGACACGAACACCACCCGCCCCTCGTGCCGTGCCACCGAGATGCCGCCGTGGGCGATCCCGGTGACGTCGAGGTCGAGCAGCGTTCCGACGGATTCACCCATGGTTCGATGTTCCCATGCGTCTGTACCTCGCGAGTACCTCCCCCGCCCGCCGCGCCCTCCTCGCCCAGACCGGGATCGAGCCGGTGCTCGTCGCGCCGGGGGTCGACGAGGACGCCGCGGTCGCCGCGGCCGCCACGTCGCTCGGCCGCGACCTGACCGGGCCGGAGCTGGTGGCGATGCTCGCGGTCGCCAAGGCCTCGGCCGTCGCGGACGCCCCGGTCGACGGCTCCCCGGTCGACGGCTTCGTGTTCGGCGGGGACTCCGCGTTCGAGGTCGACGGCGTGCTGTACGGCAAGCCCCACGACCCGGAGGTCGCGCGGGACCGGTGGCGCCAGATGCTCGCCGCCGGCGGCGGCACGCTCTGGAGCGGGCACTGCGTCGTGGACCGGCGCCGCGCCGCGGACGCACCCGACGCCCTGGACGCACCCGACGTCCTGGACGCACCCGATCCGGGGCCTGGAGGCGCGGGTCGGGCCGGCACCGTGCCTCCCGTCCGTACCGTGGACGCGTCGGGCGGCGGGCCGCTCGGCGCTGCTGCCTTCGTCGCGGGCGTCGTGCCCGGCGGGTCGGCGATGGTCGCCGACGGCGACCAGGTGGTGGCGGTCGACAGCGCCGTGCTCACCTTCGCCGACGACATGTCGCCCGCGGAGATCGACGCGTACGTCGCCACCGGCGAACCGCTCGAGGTCGCCGGGGCGTTCACCATCGACGGTCGGGCCGCTGCGTACATCACCCGGATCGACGGCGCACCGTCCGCCGTGGTCGGGCTCTCGCTCCCGGTGCTGCGCGCGATGCTGCTGCGGGGGTTCGGCATCGCGTGGCACGACCTCTGGGCACTGTAGACATCCACACTTCTTCGCGCCGGTTCTTTGTGGGTGCCAGTCAATTCGCGCCTCTGCCGCACGAATACGCTGACTTACCATGCCCCGTATCAGCAAGGTCCTCATCGCGAACCGCGGCGAGATCGCCGTCCGCATCATCCGCGCGGCCCGCGACGCAGGCAAGGCATCGGTCGCGGTCTACGCCGACCAGGACCGTGACGCCCTCCACGCACGCCTCGCCGACGAGGCCTACGCGCTGAACGGCACCACGAGCGCCGACACCTACCTCGTCATCGACAAGATCATCTCGGTCGCCCGACGCTCCGGCGCCGACGCCGTGCACCCGGGTTACGGGTTCCTCGCCGAGAACGCCGACTTCGCCCGCGCCGTCATCGACGCCGGGCTGACCTGGATCGGCCCCTCGCCGGAGTCGATCGAGCGCCTGGGCGACAAGGTCTCCGCGCGGCACGTGGCCGAGAAGGTCGGCGCGCCGCTCGCGCCCGGCACGATCGAGCCCGTGCAGGACGTCTCCGAGGTCTTCGACTTCGTCGACCAGGTCGGGCTGCCCGTCGCGATCAAGGCGGCGTTCGGCGGTGGCGGCCGTGGTCTCAAGGTCGTCCGCTCGCGCGACCAGGTGGAAGAGCTCTTCGAGTCGGCGACGCGCGAGGCCATCGCGGCGTTCGGCCGCGGCGAGTGCTTCGTCGAGAAGTACCTCGACAAGCCGCGCCACGTCGAGACGCAGTGCCTCGCCGACGAGCACGGCAACGTCGTCATCGTCTCGACGCGCGACTGCTCGCTGCAGCGTCGGCACCAGAAGCTCGTCGAGGAAGCGCCCGCGCCGTACCTGACGGCGTCGCAGGAGGAACGGCTGTACGAGTCGTCGAAGGCGATCCTGCGCGAGGTCGGCTACGTCGGTGCCGGCACGTGCGAGTTCCTCATCGGCGCCGACGGCACCGTCTCGTTCCTCGAGGTGAACACCCGCCTGCAGGTCGAACACTGCGTCTCCGAAGAGGTCACCGGCATCGATCTCGTCCGCGAGCAGTTCCGCATCGCCGAGGGCGGCGTGCTCGACTACTCCGACCC
This sequence comes from Curtobacterium sp. C2H10, assembly GCF_025407985.1. Lineage (NCBI taxonomy): Bacteria > Bacillati > Actinomycetota > Actinomycetes > Micrococcales > Microbacteriaceae > Curtobacterium > Curtobacterium sp. C2H10. The sequence continues at coordinate 4,160 of NZ_JABXGF010000089.1, forward strand.
GGTCGCGCGGGGGCACTCGTTCGAGTTCCGCATCAACGGCGAGGACCCGGGTCGCAACTTCTTCCCGGCGCCGGGCCCCGTGCACGCGTTCCACGCGCCGTCCGGCCCCGGTGTCCGCGTCGACTCGGGCGTCGTCTCCGGCGACGTCGTCTCCGGCTCGTTCGACTCGATGCTCGCGAAGCTCATCGTCACCGGTGCCACGCGCGCCGAGGCGCTCGAGCGGTCGCGTCGTGCCCTCGCCGAGTTCGAGGTCACCGGCCTGCCGACCGTGCTGCCGTTCCACCGTGCGGTCGTGTCGGACCCGGCGTTCGCGACGCCCGACGAGACCCCGTTCAGCATCTACACGCAGTGGATCGAGACCGATTTCGTCAACGAGATCCCGGCGTGGAGCGGCTCCCCCGAGGAGCTCCCCGCACCGGCAGCCCGCGAGAGCGTGGTCGTCGAGGTGCAGGGCAAGCGCATCGAGGTCACCATGCCGTCGATCGTCGCCGGTGGCGCCGCCGGTGCTGCCGGTCGTCGTCCGGCCGGGCCGTCCGCTCCGCCGAAGCGCCGGTCGTCCGGGGTCCGTGGCGGCCTGGCGTCGTCCGGCTCCGTGACGTCCCCGATGCAGGCCACCGTGGTGAAGCTCGCGGTCGCCGAGGGTGACACCGTGGTGAAGGGCGACCTGCTCGTCGTGCTCGAGGCCATGAAGATGGAGCAGCCCGTCGCTGCCCCGCGTGACGGTGTCGTCACGGGGCTGAACGCCCCCGTCGGCCAGACGATCTCGTCCGGCCACGTGCTGCTCGAGCTCGCGTAGGCGGCTGCGCCGCGCGCCGCGCCGCGCCGCGCGCCGCTTCCAACCACGAATCCGACATCGAACCGCCGCGCCTGGTCGGTTCGATGTCGGATTCGTGGTTCCACGCCGGGGGCCGCTCACCATGCGGGCGTCGTTCGGACGCCCCGTCGGACCGGGAGACCTGCCGCCGCCAGCATCGCCGGGAACGCGCCGCCGGGCACGACGTCACGCCAGATCGGCCGGATGACGCGGCGTACGTCGTCCAGCGCGCGCAGCCGATCTTCCCGCACCTTCTCCGCGATGACGACTTCTTCGACGGAGCGGCCGTTGCGCATCCCGGCGTCCCGGTACTTCACGAGACCATCGAACTCGACGATCACGCCCTGGTCCGGGAACCAGAAGTCGACCCTGCCGATGACACCGCGGTCGTCGCGGAACTCGTGCTGTTGGACCGGCGCCGGACACCCGACGTCGCGCATCACGAGCAGAGCGACGCTCTCCCCCGCCGACTCCGAGGCGCCCGCCGCCAACTCCAGCACCGAACGTGCTCGTCGCCCTGCGCGAACCGGGCCGCGTGCCGCCAACTCGTCCTCGATCGCGTCGTGCTGCAGGCCACGTCGGAGCACCGCGTCCGCCACCGCGAGTGCTCGGCCGCGGTCGTACCGCAGCGCGATGTCCACGACCGTGTCGACCAAGGTCGTGACGGGCAGCCCTCCGACGACGACCGGCACCACGTGTCGTCCGGCCGCAGCGGCCTTGTCCGCGAACCTCGTGCGCTGCGCGGTCCGACGCACCGGGTCGAGCACGGTCACGCGTTCCGGCACCGGCTGGATCCACGGCAGTCCGTGCGCGATCGCGGCGGAGGCATGCGACACGACGGCACGAGGCGTGACGGCGTGCACCGCCGCCGCGCGTGCGAGGTGCTGCTCCCAAGCGGTCGCGCGCTCCCAGTCCTGGCGGTGGACGAAGGCGCCGTGGCCGACGCGGATCAACTGCCCGTCGCGCAACGCTCGCTGCTGCGTGCGGGCCGCGGCCGGGTCGGGGTGCACGGGGACGACGACGGGGACCACCATGGTCCGAGCCTGTCCGGGCTCGGGTCGCGCCCCCGTACCCGACGCTCGATCTGTGGAGAAGTCACGTGCTCACAACTCGCACGCGCACAAACGTCGAACCACGTTTCCGACGTCGAACCAGCGGCACGAGCTGGTTCGACG